>CAMCLJ010000042.1 GCA_945875745.1 Chlamydia trachomatis | reverse complement strand
ATTGATTCAAGGGTAAAGGGGCATTTTCATATATTTGCTGGTAAATTTAGGGGAAATAATGGGGAAAGTCAATCTAATTTAGCTTCTATCAATTCGTTGAAGAAGGGGGAGCTGCTGTCTCAATCGTCTCTTCTAAATCCTTTGTCAGTTGTGGATATTCTTGCTCAAGCCATTTTCTAAAGGAAGCTGTAATCCGGTATATATCTTTGATATAAACTAACGGACTTGAAATATGATGATTTTTTCTAAATCGTCCCACATCGATAAAGAGGGCCTTATCATCAATACAACCGAAGTTTTTGTCTAAAATCGGATCATCATCTATGATCGATTTTTTAGATCGGATGATCAGCGACTCAATAAGATGATGGATCAGCGACCTGGCCTTGCTTTCTTGTTGATTCTTCATTAAAAATGAGATCCTATCGTGGATCTTTTCAGCCTTTTTTTGGATCAGGAATTCATAGTTATCGAGATCAATTTGAAACCGGCGCCCCATTTTATCTGTAATAACGATCTGTTTTTGTAAATTTTTTGTTTTATTTAGATGAGCCCACACCATTCCTGTCTGTTCTTTAAGTTCTGTCATCCCCATATAGTAGCTGTCAAAATCAAGTTTTTGTTTCTTTTTTCTTTTCTCATTTTTTTTGTTTATCCACTTCTGTAAGAATTCTGGTGCCGGCCATGAGCTATAAAAACGGGGGCGCCGTTTATTGTGCTTGAAAAATTTAATCACATACCTGTCATCTTCTGAGATAAAAACAAAACACTGCCCACCGCGGCCTAAATAACTGTAGTTTTGATTGATTGCCTCATCCAGATGTTTCTGATCTAGATCGGTTAATTCGATCTGTGGGTATTTTGGATTAAAGGTCATTGTAGATTGGATGTGACGCAGAGAAAACCCATCATTTTGCCGGATGTTTTTTTGGATATAGTATTTCCCATATCCAATGAGAACTAAAGCGATCGTTGCTATGAGCAGGGAAAGGTTTTTTTTGGAGATCTTATTGAAGTAGGTGTTCATAAGTATTAGAGGAGCCTGCTAGGTGTTCTTGTTTTAACTGCGTGATTTGATTTTTTGCTTCTATAGCAAGTTTTGGATGTTTTTGCTTAAGCCATATTTCGAATGAATCAATAATGTCATCGACTTGTTGCAGGTAGGCTGTGCCGTCTATAACCTCTTTTTGCCTTTGAAAATGTTCTACATCCATAAAGAGACACTGCTCACCTATGCAGGACATATATTTTTTTATGACAGAAGACTCATCGATCACGACTTCTCGACAGAGGGTAAATACCGATTGAAGGGTATGACCTACCAAGGCTTTGGCCTTATCTATTTGGTTATCCCTCATCAATTTGGTAATGGTCTGATAGATCGGATCACCTTTTTTTTGAAAGACAAAAGCATAATCATCAAGGGAAAGGATCCTTTGCTGCCCTTTCTTATCCAATATTAATAGCTGGGTATCTAGATCCTGCGACCGGTCTAGATGTAAAAAGATGAGACCTGTTTCTTTTTGCAAACGATCGATAGCTAGCAAATAACTATTATACCTTAGACCATTTGGTTGAAGAGATGTTGTATCGATCTCTTTGTGATTAACACCGTACCTATGTTGCCCAGGAGGTAGAATAAGAGTTGGGATCGAAGAGGCGTTCTGTTTAAGAATTTTAAATATATACTGATTATCCGCAGAAATAAATACGATTGCACTAGACCCCTCGTATAGGTATCGATAAGACTGGTTGATCAGGCTGTTGGGAAGAGTCTTTCTTATAGCAGACAGATCAGGTTGATGTAAGGATAGTGAATCAGTTACAGTAAGAGGAAGCTTTTGAGGATAAAAAGGGTCGGATTGTGTGTAATATTCTTTGAAAGGCGTATAACCTAAGGTTGCAGTCAGGATAGTCAATCCAGCAAGAAGTAATTGAGTATTTTTATTCATGGATTTGGAGATTGGATGTAGAGTTAAGGTCCTGTTTGTTTAGCTGCTGGATCGAATCTAATAAGGCAAGAGCCAGACGTGGCTCTTGCTCTTCTAACCATTGCCTTAGATTGTCGGTAATCCTTCGAATGTCATCTATATACAATAAGGGATCTGTTCTTGAAGGATCTGGCCGAAACCTTCCGACATCGATTTGTACTGTTTTGTCACCTGCAATTCCAAAGTTTGTATTAATATCAGGATCTTTATCATAGAAACCAAGGCGTGATCGGATTGCAAGGTACTCAACGAGTTGCTCGATATTTGCTTTGGCTTGCTGTATCTGGCCTCGATTGATTAAATTTTTTAGAGCTGGATAAAAAAGATCAGCTTTTTTTTGGATTAAAAATTGGATCGAATCCAGGTCGATATGATGCGCTACTTTAATTTTATCATATAATCTAAGGTTTTTTTTTAGCTGATTAGATTTGTTTAGATGCAGATAAATCAAGCCAGTGTCTTTTTTTAAATAGTCAAAGCCGATTTTATAACTTATGAAATCACGCCCGAGCTCTGCCCACTTTCTCTCCACCTTTTCTTTACGCCACCCCTCTAAAAAGGTAGGCATCGGCGTGCTTATAAGCCAAGGAGATGGGCATAGTTGATAGAGTTTGAAGAATTTAATCACAAATTGACCATCATTGGATACAAAAGCAAAACACTGAGCTCCTTTACCTAAATAGTGGTATGGTTGGTTGAGTGCTATATTAAGTTCTTGTTTCTGATCATCGTTTAATGGGTTTATTTCAAATTCAGGATGAAAAACCATGGAAGAGCGAATTTTACAGACAGCAAACCCATCTGTTTTGCTTCTACAAAATTTCTGCAGCCCTATACAAGCAACTACCCCAATTGATAGATAGGCAAACGATTTTAATATTTTTTTCATATCAGATTTATTTGTAAGTGTAATTATTAAAAAATGTAGGGGAATATAAGGCTAAAGTCAAATTGATTCCTCAGGATTTATCCCTCTCTTGCAGCTTGTCTTTATCCTCTCTTCTAAAAAAGGTAGGCTATCGGGAAAATTTTCCTGAAGCTGATTTTTTAATCGAGAGAACTTATCTTGCAGGATTTGCTCGATGACCTCAGCTGGGTTTGGAGGCTGTTGTTTACTAAAGGCTCCGATATCAATTTGTACTATATGGCCGTCTATGTACCCAAAGTTTCTAGGCACACCCGATTTATCTGCATCATCAATTCCTTTTAAAGAGCGATTAACGGTAAACGCGATGAGATCATCCAAAAGATGCTCTACTTGCTCACTATCTTTACATTCGATTGCATTTTGGAGTCTGTCTGTGGCAAGAACTGCTGTTTTTTGGATTGCAAACACTGTATCATTTAAATCTAATGTAAAAGCTATCCCAATCCGATCGATGATTTGGACCGGTTTTTCCACTTGTTTGACTGGATTTAAATGAACAAAAATAAGCCCTGTTTCTTCTTTTAATTCTTCGTATGACAGTTTGCAGCTTATAAATGTTTTATGATGTATATTTTCTCTTCTGTCTATCCAAGCATCTCGCATCTGTTTTATCATTCCAAAGGCAGGAAGATGCTTGATTAGGTAGGGGACCCTTATGTAACTGCATTTTAAAAGTTTTAGGACGTACTGACCATCTTCAGATATAAAGGCATATGCTTGCCTTCCTTTATCTAAAAAATAAAAATTTTGATTAAGTATCCCGTTGACCTGCTCGATATCACCTTCTGTGATTGAGGCGATGTCGTATCTGCTATCAGATGGAAAAGCAGACATGACTTTATGCAAGGCAAAGCCCGCTGTTTTATAATAACAAAAACGCTCTACGGCTGTCAGTATAATTAGGCTAACCCCAATTTTTAAGACAATCTTTTTGTAGTTCATATGATTTGTATCAGTTAAGGGCTTTCGAGCACAGCCTTGGTTTTATCCAAATAGGCATCGGGTTTATTTTTTATGGAAGTATACACCCTAAATGGATATCGGTCCATTTTTTCCAGGCCTGCCATCTGAATCGATTTTTTGCGATTTATAGGGTGTGTTTTTGTATCTTAAGTTATTTATTGTTAATGTATTTAGCATATTTTATTTACCTTGCTAAGTCCTTGATGTGATAGAAGATGAAAAACTGGCCTGTTTTTTCAAAAATGATCTTTTTGTTCAAAAACCATCCATGGGGCTTTCTCAGCCTCAGGTTTATGTAGCTGAATTTTAGGAAATCGACCTGGACTTTAAAAAACAAAACTATTACATCTGAATTTAATATTAAGAAAATTAGGGGTAGGATCCAATGAAAAGAGTATCTGTAATTACGATGAGTTCTCTGCTGATTTGTTGTTCTTTACCTGCCGCCAGCATTGATGAGCCCATAAGTAATCAATCAACTCTTCAGATCGTCTCCGTCGAGCCTACCCCAGAGCCAGACGAGATTGAAATAAGAATCGTCTATCCATCAAAAGAGGAATTGAAGAAATCATTACCTATTCGTTTTGAGGCAAGGCTTGATGGTTATGTTGTGGGAACCGACAGCCAGTTTGATCGGGCCCGTGAGGTCCGCAATGATCCAAACGGACAAAGTGTCCATGTAATCATTGACGATAGAGATTATTTTGAGGCGTATGAAGCCCTCTTTGATGCGCTCGATAATCACGACCTTTATTACGATCAAAAGATTGATTTTACCCCTCCTTTTAAGCTCACACCAGGCAAACACTATATTCGTCTGTTTCCGGCGCGATCATACGGAGAGAGTTTAAAAGGTTCTGGTTGTTTTGATGCGATGGTTTTTTATTATAAAACCAAAGACGATCCATTCAATATGAATTTATCGGGACCTTATCTCACATATAATGAACCCCAGGGGACTTTTCCAGCAGGCAAGCCTGTATTACTTGATTTTTATATAAAAAATTGTGTGATGTCAACGGATGGGTATAAGGTGAGATTAACTATCGACGGAAAGGTTCAAAGGACTATCTCTAGCTGGAAACCGTATTATATCTATGGATTAAAAAAGGGTAAGCATGACATTAAGATCGAGCTGCTAGACCCTCAAAATCAACTAGTCTCAGGTGCCTTTAATAAAGCAGAGAAAACGATCGTTATCAAATAAAAGCTCTTTTTTTGCTTCTTTGCCTTGGTCTGCTGATTTCATATAAGGAGGTGTCTCGATGTATTATTGGGAACCTATCTTCGATTTTTGTTTTGACTTTGTCTGATTGATTCAATATGAGAAGGATAGGTTATGTCTTATATAAGGCTTGAGTCATGGATCCTTTTGTTTTAGCAGTATTGATTGTTGCTTTAGGTCTTATTTTTGATTATACTAATGGGTTTCATGACTGCGCGAACGTCGTTTCTACCGTCATTGCAACCCGTGTCCTGAAACCCTTTTCTGCAATTGTCTTAGCTGGGGTCTTAAATACTATAGGTGCAACCCAGATCGGTGCGGTTGCGCAAACAATTACCTCAGGTCTTGTTAATCATCTAGCTGTTACACAAATCACCATCCTTTCTGCTCTTTTAGGGGCGATCGCCTGGAACGTAATCACCTGGTACCATGGTATTCCAAGCAGCTCCTCTTATTCATTAGTTGGAGCACTCATTGGCTCTACTTGGCAGAGCATAGGAGGTGATCAGATTCTATGGTCTGGGATCTTGTATAAGGTTGTGATCCCGATGCTAATCTCTCCCTTTATTGGCTATACTATTGCCTGGCTATTTATGAAGACTCTGGTTCGAGGTTCCAATTCTTTAGCCAAGCTAAAAAATGAAAGGTTATTTGGTAATCTGCAAATAGGCTCTGCAAGCATCGTCGCCCTATCCCATGGTTTAAATGATGCACAGAAAAGTATGGGCTTAATTACGTTAGGGTTATTCGCCTCAAAATTGATTCCGAGTCAGACCGTACCGATTTGGGTTGTGCTTGCATGTGCAGTTATCATGGGGGCAGGTACGGCCTCAGGAGGTGTTCGTATTATTCGCACGGTCGGTTTTTCTATTACTCAACTAGATAAAAGGCAGGGGTTTGCAGCTGAGATTAGCGCATCAGTTGTGATTCTTATAGCAAGCTTTTTAGGTATGCCCATTAGCTCCACACATATGATTATCGGCAGTGTCACCGGGGTAGGGGCAGCTAAAGATGTGGGGGGAGTTAATTGGGGCATCTGGAGAAAACTCTCTATCGGATGGGTCTTTACCCTGCCTGCAAGCGCAATTATTGCATCTATTATAACTAAGTTAATCACTTCTTTATCCATCTGATTTTAATTTAAATTAATTATAATTATAAATAAAAATTGATAATTAATTATTTAAATTATAATAATAATAATAAGATTTAAAATTATGGATGGGTTATGAAAAATCGGTTAGTTTTAGCAGATGTTAATATGCGTGATGTAATTCATATGCTATCGGAGTTATCGGAAATAGATGTAGCCGTAGAAATCCAAAAAGGGTACCGCTCTGAGCTCATGGGTTGGAGCTCACCTTGGTTAAACCCTGAGCTAAGGCAAGCGAATGAGGAGCAAATAAGATGGCTCTTTAAAAGCGTTTATGATTTTTTAGCAGTCTTTGCTGATAGGGATCCTGCAAGACTTAAAGATCCAGTCTATGCTAAAGGGATTTATGCACTCATGGGATTTGTTTTTGAGGCGGTTGAAAAGATAGAAAAGCACACCCCCCTATTTAAAGAGCGATCCGATGTAAAGACTTTATCAGATCTGCGGGACTATAGGGATTTGCATGAATTTTATGCTTCAGCCGTCGCTTTTCTTTTGCCCCCAGCCGCTGGTTTAGAAGATCAGTGGGAGGTTAATTGGGGTATTAAAAGCACAGATCTTACAGACATCCGTGGGATGTGTCTAAAAAATATAGAGGAGATAGAGTCTGATAAACAATATGAGCTGCTTTATATTTTAAATGAAAATGGGCAGCCTTTTTACGACTATGAAGTATTAAGGCACACCAGCATGCTCTGCGATCTAAATAATAGCTTGCTGCAAACAGAGGGTGATTCATTTTTTCAGAAATTAGATATCGCCCAAGATAGGGAATGTCATCATAGAGCTGGGTATATCTTAAAAAATAGCGGGTATCTACTCGATGAGTTTTTTAAAGAAGCCTTGAAATATAAAGAGAGCCTTCTGATCTCTAGTCTTATTCATGCATCGATGGCACTTATGCTCTCTGCCAATGCGCGCAATTTAAAGCAGACCTCGTTGTCAGAAAAAACATCCGATAGTTATTTTGCTAATTTTCAGTATTATTTGCGTCAGGCACTATCTTCTGAAGAATACCAAAGACTTATCATGGCCTCAAGTGATAGCCGCCCCTTCCATGCTACCTTATATGTGCTTATTCATAAATTATGCGCTCTGTATTTTACCTGTCACATCGACCATAGAGAAACAGCTGCTATGATCAGGCGGCTTATTTCTGAAGGGGGCTCAGATCCTCAGTCATCATCTATCTCTTCATACTGGCAGGATCTAATCGCGCAAGATCAGTCGGTAAGATTGGCTATAGAAAAATATCCAGCAGGAGCGATCCATAAACTTTCTGAGGTGTTTACAAAGAGAGAAAATGTAAAGGGATTCGATCCACTCTCGCAAACCTATATTCCAGAACAGCTATTTACCTGTGAGTTAAGTAAGCACCACCAGGTACTTAGGATGCCATGTCCTGTTGAGCAGAACGTGATTCAAAAAGCGGTCCTTGTCAAAGAATTTAAAGGATTTATTAGATCCTGTAGGGGCCATGTGCCATCACAAAAGGTTTTGATCATTAACTTGCAGAGCCGAATTTCTTGGCTTGAATTTGCTCGGTGTATTATTTTAGAAGAACTAGTTCGCAATGGAGACTTTTCTTCTACGGTAAGTTTAGTCGGTCTATCCAAGACCTCTGATTTTTACTTTCAAGAACAGAGTTACCGGATCCAAGATGATGCAACTGTGTTTATAGACCAGGTTAAACAACAGATTGATGGGGAAGAGCTCTGTGGATTTTATTTTAGTCAGGATGTGTCTGGACCCATTAAAGCCTCATTAAATCAAATTCTTCCGATGATTCATGAAATGTGTTTCGATGGTAAAATGATACTGACTATCCAGCAAAGGTGTGACTTTATTGAAATTACCTACCTTTTCATTACTCTAGTTGCCCTACACCATTCTAAAGCAGATTTTATTACCTTCCTGGATAAGGATGGAGTAGATCTGGCCGCTGCAGCGTCGGCGGGGTGGTTTGCGATGTCACAGTTGGTAACAGGAGTGGAGATGTCAGAGGAGGATCGGGGATTTTTCTTATACCTTCTTCATTCACAAGCCCTCATCCACCGTGAAAGGGCCTGTGATCCTATAGCTATCGGTAGGCTCCTTACTGCCTTGCAGATACTTTCGGAATCGATTGGAAAGAATAAGAAAACAATGCAAAAGTATTTAAAGGAAGCAGGCCTTGGCAGCTTCCTAGTTTAAGCTCAAATCCTCAGGTATCATAGATAAGGTGGCATATTTGCCACCCATATCTCTAAGGACAGTTTGCCATATTTTTTCTGCTGGCGTATCGAAGATATACTTAGCTGACCCTGGATGTACGAGCCAGGTACCGGCTAGGATCTCTCTTTCTAGTTGGGATGGTCCCCATCCTATATAACCAAAACATAAGCGGATCGAAGGGCCTGATGGATCGCTTATTGCTTCTTGCAAAAACTGAATATCACCACCGAGAAATACTCCATCACATACCTTAAGGGTTTGTTCTGCCATTTTGTCTGAGGAGTGTAGCAGCATCATCTGTCCCGGTTGGATTGGGCCGCCAGCACGTATAGCTACGTTGGGATTGCTGAGGTTTTTCATGTTGATGATTTCTTCAGGAAGATCTACATCAAGCATTTTATTAATAAAAAGGCCAAATGATCCCGAACGGGCATGTTCACAAATGAGGACAGCACCACGAAAGTAGACCCCTTCCATATTGGGTGCAGCAACAAGCAGCATCCCCTTGGTAAGGGAAGAGTAAGGAATCGGTTCCATAGTATTTATTTCCCCTGTGCTTGAGGCAGGCTCAGCTGCTGATTGTATAATTTTAAGTTGTTTGCAAGCTCGTCCACATCTTTGAGTAACTGGGCAAAATCATTTTTAAATGCTGGATTTTCTAGAATATTTTGAGATTGCGCGCTCTTGCTTGCTCGTTCAATCAGCATCGAGAGTCTTGACATGGCCATATTGACATCGTCGACTTCTTTTTCAAAATAAGTACGGAAAGAAGCAGGTGAGTCTAAAGAGTTCATGAAGGTCACCCTTTGTAATCGCTCCCTTTGCCATGACTTGTTAAGGTGGAAAAGGACCCCATAATGATTTACATCATTCATTAAGGTATCCATTTTGCTAAAGAGGGCATTCATACGAAGGTACATGTCATCATTTTTAATCAGTTTGCCAATTGTTCCTTTTCCTGTTGCAATATCATCGGTAATGATATCGATATTGCTGCTTGCTATTTTGCAGTTTTTAATCGTCTCACTGAGATTGGTGAAGGTGTTGTCTTGTTCTAACTGTAAAATTACCCCATGGACTTGATCTGTAACAGCGGTAAAAGAGTTCAGCCCTTGATGGATATCATTAACGATCCCTAAACGGTTGAAATCAGCTGTTGCTGTACTAATTTCCTCCATAGCATTTTTAAAAGATGTGACTGCACCTGAGAGGTTATCAGAATTTTTAGTCAGCCATTCATTTAAGAATTTAAAGCTGTCTTGCATTTGATCAGCAAGGTTTGACAGATCCGTAAAGGCATTTTCAATAGGATCGATCGATTGAGCATAGATAGGCTGGTTGGTAATGAGCTTAGGGGTCACTCCTTTGGGAGGAGTTTTAGGGATGATCGCAATCGACTTTTCTCCAAGGAGCCCTGAGGTTTGTAGTATCACCTCATCGGTGTTATAGATGTTTACACTGGAATCTACTTGGATGACTAACTCATAGACATAGACCCTTCCGATACTATCAGTTGGTTGTTTTCTTGGATCAAAAATCGGATCAACAGCAATAACCTCACCAACAGGTTTTCCAGCAAACATCACCTGCGTTCCGATCCCAATTTTATTGATATTGGAAAAACGGACTAAATAGGTTTTTTTTCCATCCCCCACAGAGGGTTTGAGAAATAAGATCAAAGAGACCGTTAAAGCACATGCGGCTAAAATAAAAAAGCCCACTAGCATGTTTTTAGTTTGTTCGCCCATTGATATGCTCCTTAAAAGAACGGGGGTCTTTGGAAATTGTATTATGTAAAAATTCTATCAGAGGATCTTCAATTTTTAAGAAAAGATCGGGCTCTGCGATATGTGCAATTTTGCCATCGCGAATCAGTGCTAGCCTGTCCCCCACGTATAGAGCCGAAAACATATCGTGTGTAACGACAATGCTTGTGGCTTTTAGCTCCTGCTGCGTTTTAACAATCAGCTCATTGATTTGCATCGCGGTAATAGGGTCAAGGCCGGTTGTAGGCTCATCGTATAAGATAATAGAGGGGCGGTAGACGATTAAACGTGCAAGCGCGGCCCGTTTTTTCATTCCACCCGATAGGTCTGAAGGCATTTTTTTTTGTGTTCCCTCAAGACCTACCATTTCTAGTGCATGTGCCACCAGGTCTGCAATTTCTTTTTTCGGATATGCTTTACCAGTCTTGGGATCTCCATGCTGGTGCAAGTAAAAAGCTGTGTTATCCTCGACGTTCATCGAGTCGAACAAGGCTCCTCCCTGAAAAAGCATACCCATATGTTTTACAGCTTTATATAGATCTGCCCCTTTGACCTCAGAGATTCTGACATTATCGATATCGACACTGCCTGCATCGGGTTTAGTAATACCGATAATGTGTTTTAACAACACACTTTTGCCGATGCCAGAGGGGCCTAAGATAACAAGGGTTTCTGCTGTATTGACATCTAAGTCCATGCCAGCGAGCACCTGCAGGTTATCGAATCTTTTCCAGAGGTTACGTATTTTAATCATATAAAAAAGCCTGCTATCTTCTGGTGTAGGATGTTAAGGACCATAGTCAGTAAAAAGTTAATCAGAAGAATGCAGCAGTAGGCGATGACCACGCTGTTAGTTGTTGCTCTACCCACTCCTGCGGCACCGCCAGAAGTAACGATCCCTTTATAACAACAAATGGTCATGATTAAAATGCCAAAAACCAGTCCCTTCACAACTCCTGTGAATAGATCAAATGGAGTAATATGTGTGGGCATAGGATCAAAGTAGCTGTTGGGAGACATTCCAAAAAAGTAGATAGAAATTAAATACCCTCCAAAAATTCCCATGACAATACTAAAGATGGTGAGCAGGGGAAGCATAATTGTCCCTGCAAAAAAACGGGGAGCCAGCAGGTACCTATGGGGGTTGATGGCCATCGTTTTTAACGCATCGATTTGTTCTGTCACACGCATTGTTCCAAGCTCTGCGCACATGGCAGCGCCCACTCTTCCCGTGAGCATAAAGGCTGTTAAGACAGGTCCGAGCTCTGTCATCATAGCTTTTGCTACCATAAGTCCTGTGACGCTTGCTAGTCCCTTATCAGAGAGTTGGTAGAACGATTGTGCTGCAAGAACAAGGCCTGTTGAAAAGCCTGTGATTGCAACAACCGGCAGTGAGGCAACCCCTATTTCATAGAGCTGTTGAAAGATGAGTGTAAAAGAGGGTGGACGAATCAAAATAGCTTTGATTGTCTCTGCAATCATCGCTCCATATTCACCTGTTGCTACAATGAAATGGAGCTTTTTTGCCATTAGGTTCAAAAAAGAAGTTTTTTCTGCTTGGTCTGTTTGCATCCGCTCTTATTCAGGTTAGCTGTTTTTTTTGGATTGTAGATAAATGTTTTTTTAGGGTCAAACAGAACCGGGATAGATTGCAAAGAATAAGGGAAAAGTTTTGGGGATATTGAAAGAAAAGGGTGTGTGACCATGAGGCTGTTAAGTGATTGGAAAGACTTTAAGAGTCTTTCCAATCGTATAATATGGGTGCTTTACGTTAGCCGGCTCTATGCTGAGAACTGGCAAGTCTTGCCATTGCACCTGCTAAATCGTCGTTGAGCTTGCTAGAGTGGGAAGCGATCGTTTGTTTTACATTGATCATGGTTTGTACCATGTTTTTTGTATTCATGGTTTCTGTAGCGTCTGTTATTACAGCGATTCCTTTAGAGCACAGAGGTAGGCTTTCTCGAATTTGTTTCCAGGTCTCTTTGTTAAACCACATGCGAGGAGCATTGTCGTCTAGATTAAGATAAGCCTCTTCGGATGCAGCAACTAAACCTACACCTGCCAGCCCGATCTCTAATATCCCATGCATTTGTTTTAAGCCGATTTCTTTTTTCGTCAGCTCGGCTGTTTTCATAAGAGTCTTGTAGAAATCCTTTTGGGCATCGTCGTGTACTGTATTAAGAGTGGAGTGACACTCTGAGACCGCCTTATAGAAATCCCGTATAGTCCATTCCGTGTTATTCTCGCATATTGTTGTCATATAATATATTCCTTGTTATGCGTGTAATGTGGTTTGTTTTAATGCATTGGCTGCAAGAGCAATTACTCGTTCAGCTGCTTGTTCACAAGATTTTAAAATAGAGGTGATCTGTTCGATCGTCGATAGGGTGTCTTGTTGTTTTACTTGGATGGTATTTAATTGATGACCCAACGCTAGCAAATCAGCCTGTGTAAATTCTAGTTTCATCGTAGCTAGTGCATTTCCAGACTGCGTTGTGCTTTCATAGCAAGCAAGAGCTCCCTCAAAGATAACTTTTGCTTGCGTTGCAGGATTCATTGAGCCCCATATTGCGTAAGCACCAGTTCCTGCAACACTGAGTGTTTGGCTAATACAGGCGATTGCAAGGGGTAGGTAGTGCTCGATTTTCTTTTGTTGCTCTCTGCTGCTTGCCATCTGAGAGGCAAGGAAACTCCAAGACCCTGATTTATCCATAGCTAATTTTGTTAAACTAAATAATCCAGAAAAGACCATTAGACCACCAAGGGCTCCTCCTCCTGAGGCGA
Organism: Chlamydia trachomatis; assembly: GCA_945875745.1. Classification (GTDB taxonomy): domain Bacteria; phylum Chlamydiota; class Chlamydiia; order Chlamydiales; family Rhabdochlamydiaceae; genus VGMB01. The sequence goes on along the minus strand of CAMCLJ010000042.1, from coordinate 1,962 downwards.
CTACTGATGCTCCAAAAATTGTATTAAAGGCTGCTAAAAAGCATTCAGCAACGGTATTTAGGGTGTTCCAAAAACTTTTGTCTTTTGCATTTTCAGCTTCGGTTTTAAGTTTTTCTAGATTTTCAATCGATAGCTCTTTTGCTCTTTGAGTGTTGTCGCTAATGCCCTTGGTAAAAGAGTCTAACAAGTGTTTTTTATGCCCTTGGGTATTTTCTATCGCAAGGATTAGTTGGTACTCATTAAAAGCCTTTGATGGGGAAGTCAGTTGAGGTCTTGAAAAAGATGTAGAGCGTCTCTCTGGTGTCGAGATGGGTTGAATTGGAGATTCAGTAGGGGGTTTTTTTGTTTCTTTTCCAAGTAATGGGATCTTTATGTCAAATGGAAGAGAGATTGTAGAGGGTGTAATCGGTCTTGGACTCAGTGTCATATTTGTATTGGGGTGCAAAATTCTTCTAGTAAGTTTATTTTCTGTAATAAAGCAGTATGTTCTTCGCTCATCGATAACATCCTGGCTTTTGCAAGGGCTTTTTTCGCTTCTTCATATTCCTTTTTTGCATGCAAGCACTCAGCTGCATGGTAGTGGCAGGCGGGGTCTTTTGCTTCCAGCAAAGAGCAAAATGCCCATGCAGTAAGAGATGGATCCCAAAGGCCCTGCATTTGGTATGCACTTGCAAGCCCTTTCCAGCCACTTGACTGAAGAGGAAAAGATTTTGTCAGCTGCAAGAATAATTCGCAAGATTTTGTATATTCCCCGATTTGATAAAATTGATAGGCGGCAATATAAATAGTCTCTACTTCCTTCTGAGTAAAGACTCTTTCTTGCTCGCTGCTATCCTTATTCTTTTCGAGGATATCTAAGATATATTCTTGCAGATTCATCAATTATCTACCGGTTCTGCCTTGAATCGATCTCATACCCTCACCGATTAGTTCAATTAGTTTTCTACCCGATTGGATCACACCATCCATATCTTGATATTCTTGTTGGATGAGCATTGTGATTTGATTGAGCTCTTGTCCAATAATTTTTACTTGATCGTTGAGTGCTTGTAGGGTGATCTCAATGCTTGCTTCATCTTCCCAATTATACTGATTGTCTGCTACTACGCTTTTAAGAGTATTAGGGTCTCTATTCTTGTCTCTTACTCTATCGATTAGATCTCTCATTGCATCTTCGCTGAAATTGGCTTTGTGTTGCACTTTGCATTCAGTGAGTGCTCGAATTAGCTGAGAGATGTCTTTTAAATTGCCGTTATGCCCTTGCATTTGCTCTAGCAGTAGCTGTTTTTTTCGATTGCTGTTTTCTTCTGCTTTAATTACCAGTTCGATTGCCAGAAGACCTAGATTGATATCCCCAATACGGGCAGTGGCTTGACCAGTTACCGGTCTTGTGCATAGATCTGTAGCTTGTGAAAATGATTCTGTTGTCGAATCAATTAGTTCAGCAACTTCAGCAGGTATAGCAAATGTTTTTTTGAATTGGTCTGTATCGCAATAGCAAGAATTAGTAGCTATAGGGGCTGTTTGAATGTCCATGTGGTTTCTCCAGATGTCGTTAAGTTACAGTGGCTCAGAAAATAGCATGTGTAGCCTTTTTAATGAAATCATATTATTTTTTGAATAAAAAATATTTTTATCAAGGTTTTTAATATAAAGCTAACATTAATATTTTAATATTTTAATATTATATATATAATATATTTGTTTTTATACATGCTATTAAAGCATAATTGCTATGATAGATAGTGTTTTATTGCGTCTTAGCATTTTGTTGCGCGCTAGGGCTTCTGTTTTGAAATAGGTATCTAAATTCTTCGATACGTTCCAATTTAAAACTCGATGTTCCACTTTTTAAGGCCCTTAGGCAGCACTTCTAAAGATTCCTTTAAAATCTCGATGGGACATGTGTTTTTCTGACTTCTCTAATGACATCGTCATTTCTAACGACTTTTTAATCTCTTC
>CAMCLJ010000041.1 GCA_945875745.1 Chlamydia trachomatis | reverse complement strand
GGATTTGGGACTTTCTCAGCATTTTTGATAGAGCAGAATCTGAATATCTTCCTCCACTCCAGCGTTCCCAAGCCTTCCAATTGATGGTGTTTGTAAAAATCATAGCAGTTAAGCAGAAGGCCAGCCAGGCCTTCTGAGATTTGGTCAGGCTTCCACCGACGCCCTTTAGAGAGTCATTTAATAAATCGATATATTCTCTTATAAAATCTAGGGCGTTAGCAATCATAAACGGCTCATCTTCAGTGATTTAAAGATGAATATTTTAGCATTTTACTGGATAAATGTTAAGTAATTATTTGAGAAAGTTTAAGAAAAGTAGAACATCGAGTTAAAAAAGTAGAATATATAAGTCTTTAAATCATTGTATTTTACGCGATTAAATAACTTTATTTACAATTTATATAAAAATATTAATAAAACCTTAAATTAAAAATGTTAATATATTTTAATAAATAGAGGGGTGTTATGAGTTTAATTTCTTATTCTAATATCGGATCGGAATCGCCAAGAGTTTTGTCTTTTTTAGGTCGAAATGATCTGTTTACTTTTATGGTTTGTCAGAAGAAATCTCGTTTGGATGTTGAGCAACTATTTCGGTACCACCACTTCCCTCTCTTAGAGGTGATCAGAGACCGAGTAGATCATTTATTAAATTTCACTCAAGAGGCTATTGGGAGAATTTTACAACGTATTTTTATTCCAGAGCAGATTCATCTTAGCCAGATGCCAGGAAGAGATCTCGTGTCCCTATATCAAATGTATCCAAGGAGCCAGATAGAACAGTTTTGCTCGGCAGACACAAATCCGATTGAACAAGGGTTAAAAGAAGTCGAGATCCAGAAGATGGCGCTCGGAATGATTGCAGCTGGAGAAATAAGTCGGGCCTATGAGCTACTGTGTCATCCCCTTATAGCAACAGATCTGCTTATTCAAGGTAGTCTAAAGGAAAGTTTTATTGAGGCGTTTAATGGGATGCGAGCAGATGAGGTGGTAAGGATCCTTAGCAAAGATCCGTTGCTTAGATGTAGGGATATTTTTTTACAACAAAGAATCGTCTCTTGCATACCTGTTATCGAAGAAGATGATGTTATGTTATTATCCTCTGCGATTAGAGATCAAAGCATGCGAGATAGAGTCCTTGTTAGCTATATCGTCAGTGTAGATTGGCCAGTCCCTGATAGGATGACCTTGTTGATTCAAGACCCTAGATCTATTGCAGAACTAGCTGATGCACTCAGTATTAAAGGGCAGATCCCTTTGAGCGAGCGTTTAAATACAGTCCAGCAGCTTGCTTCAGCTGAGGGTAGAGACCCTATCTTTTTTGATTTAGTCATGACCAGATTTGGTTTTATGTCTATCAATAGAGGAAAATATAATGACGCTCTGGCTGCCATGAATTGTATCCAGATCCCTGAAATGCGAGAGGGGAATAAGCTTAGTATTTCTAGAACATGTAGGGCAGAGCAAGGTATGCAAAAGTGGGTTGCCTGGTGGCAATCTCATGATTGCGATGAAGGGCTTAATTTTTTTAAGATGCCAATGCCAAAGGCTTCATTACCTGAGGCTTTAATCGATATGATTCTATAGAATCACTTTTTGCAGATGATCCTTGTTCTATACCGCTTTTATGCTGGGTCTCTTTCGTTTTGAGGCTATGAAAAAAAAATCTGCTACTGCATTGTCATATCAATGTCCTGCTAGAGAAGCAAATGCCCTGTTTTTTGAGCTGAGCATGCACTTTTGGAACGCCGTAGCTCCACCTTGATTTTCTTGTGTGCCTTTTTTATTTTTTCAATAAAGGTTTGTTCTTCAAGGGCTCTTTTAATCGGGCTTTTCCATATAAACTTATAATATCCCCATCGAGATACCCCATCACTTTACCCATTTTCTCTAAAGGAAATTCTTTCGTCCGCAATTTGATAAATTTAAATCTCACCCTTTTGGCTTTAAAAAGATGGCCGCTGCTTTTTTAATTTCTCTCTCAATGGTTACTTCACCAAGCTGTTTCTTTAGGCGATAGACCTCTTCATTGGACGGCTTAACCTGCCCCGACCCCGAAAAGCTTCCTTCTCCAGACTGCTTAAATTTTTCCTCATATTTTCTTCGCTTTTGCATAGACGTTCCTTCTTTTTTTCTTCCGTCTATGTGTTTTATCCCTAGAAAATGATGGCAAGATCGATACATCGCGTATCAGGATTTCTGTCACCAAAATTTTGTGTTGTCACTGAATGAAATTTCATTTACATTTATTGTTTATTATAATACTTATAAACAAGATTAATATAGAAGTTTTGGTTTTTACGTTATTCGCTCGCGCCGATCGGACAATTTTTATGATTGAGTCAATGACCGAACATAAGAACGCTTATGTTATCGAGCTAAGGGAATGAAGAGTGAACAAAGGAGTTCAACGATGACACTTAGTGAAGAGGCAATGTCTTTTCTGGAAGAGCATATTCCCGAACTAGCAGATGTAGCATTTAAACAAGCCTATTGGTCAGCTCTTGCATCCGGCAGCAGTGTGCTTGTCAGTGTAAAGGGAGATCTTGTGGAAATATTTCCTGACGGAACCCATAAATTTATTAAACACCTTCCTCCATCAATATCAGTCACTCGAGGTCAAAGGTTAGAAATTAATGAATAAAGACACTCTTCGGTTACGCATGTTTGCAGGGCCCAATGGCTCTGGTAAAAGTACATTTAAATCCATCATTCGACCTGAACTTCTCGGGATTTTCATCAATCCTGATGAGATCGAGAAAGAAATTCGCCATTGTAACTTTCTAGACTTTGACCTTTATGGAGTACAAATAACAGAAGAAGAAGTCTTGGATTTTTTCATCAACTCTCCACTCCTAAAAGCTGCTGATCTAATCGATGATGCTCGTCAATTGCGATTTAATGATGGGAAATTGAGCTTTTGCAACGCTGGAGTTAATGCCTATTTTGCTTCAGTTGCCTCAGATTGTATCCGCCACAGGCTGATTGAATGTTCAAAATCGTTTACATTTGAGACAGTGATGTCCTTTCCAGATAAAGTTAATTTTCTGCGTAAGGCACAGTCAAAAGGCTATCGAACCTATCTGTATTATGTGGCAACAGAAGATCCGTCTATTAATATCTCCCGTGTCCGCTACCGAGTAAGAATGGGCGGGCATTCCGTACCTGAAGATAAGATTATAAGCCGCTATAGACGCTCCCTTGATCTGCTCGAGGAAGCGATCCCATTTACCAATCGTGCTTATATTTTTGATAATTCGACCCATGAGCACATCTGGTTAGCAGAAATCACCGACGGAAACATGTTAGAAATGAAAACAGATCAAGTGCCTGCATGGTTTAAAAAAGCTCTGGGAAGTAAATTCAATATAGGCACAGAGGAGCCAAAATAGCCATGACAATGATACCAGCCTTGATTGAGCCGTCTTTGGAATTTAGTTTGGAAACATACCAGCAGGCAAAGCCATCCCAGGCCAGCCTTATTTGGAAAAAATTGGATGAGATCAAGTTAGAGGAAGCGCTATGCCAATGGCTCTCCACCTTAGCTCAGAAAACGCAGATTAACTACCGATCGGGAATTCGCAAACTGATCGAATTTGGATTGCTCAACCCTATGATGACATTGGAGGCATTTGCATTAACCAATCATGAAGTCATCATTGATCAGATTAAACTGATTCAAACATGGGCTGAATCTAGCCGACAGGCGCGAGCGGCCTGTTACATCTCATTTACTGGATTCTTAAACAGACATCTTCAAGGAGTAGTAAAAAAGGCTTTGCCAATTAAAAAAGGAAGCTCAAAAACATTCTTTAGAATAGGGCTAAAAGTCAAAACTCAAGCTATGACTCAATTGCAGTGGCTTATGTTTTTCAAAGAGCTTGAAAAAATCAACCCTCGGGATTGCCTGATTGGCAAGGTGATTTTGCAGGGGGGGAAACGGGTTAATGAGGTGTTGTCACTACAAATCCATCAGATTGATTGGGAAAAGTGTGAAATCACATTTCCTCAATCAAAAATAAAGGGCGTTTACAAAGAGACTGTGATTACCTATTCAGATAGCATCATGAAAAGGCTACAAGGATATATTGAACATAGAACAGGACCAGTATTCATTACTAGATTTAGAAAGCCTGTAATGCTTAATCAAGTGGCTGTGACGTTTGCAAAAGCAGGGAAAAAAGCGGGGATCCCATTTAAAATCACCCCACACGTCTTGAGAGCCTCTACTGTGACTTATCTTAAACAGCAGGGCTTCCAAGACAGCGATATTATGCGCGTGACTGGACATGTGACATCGGAGATGGTCTACGCTTACGATAAATCCCCTTATTCAGACAACCCAAGCAAAAAAGTGAACTTAATCTCATAAGGCTTTGTCTCAATTTTTTCAGATGATCCTATTTTTCTTCTGATCAAGATACTTGTTGCTTCATGATAAATAGGTAGAGTGTTTACATTGAATCTGTAAGTGTATGATCTTATGGAGCGCCTATCTTATTATGTTAGATTTAACCCATCCTACCTGGATAGAAATCGATCTTGCTCAGTTTAAGAAAAACCTTTCTATCATCAAGAAATATACGGATAAGACCCTATTTTGTCTGCCGGTAAAGGCCAATGCCTATGGACATGGTCTACTCCCGATTGCTCAAGCAGCCCAAGAGGTAGGAGTAGATTACCTGGCAGTGGCCCATCTTTCCGAAGGGGCTGTTTTGCGTGGGGGAGGTATTCATCTGCCGATCCTTGTCATGGGATCTGTCCATGAGGATCAAATTGGTGATTTAATCCGTTATAGCCTAGAATTTACAATTAGCTCCAAATATAAAGCAGATCTCGTTGCAAAGGTTTGCGCCGCCCACCATATCCGTTGCAGAGTCCATATCAAAGTAGATACTGGCATGCATAGAACAGGGGTACGGCCTGAATCGGCAATTGACCTATATGAGTATTTGCAGTCTTTGGGCTATTTTGATGTGGTAGGGATTTATTCCCATTTGGCTACCGCTGATGTTCCAAAAGATCCGCATGCACTTTTGCAGATACAGGCCTTTAAGGATATCGTGAATGATAAGAGGCTACTGGGTGTCCCTCTTTTAAGGCATATGGCTAATTCTGCAGGGCTTATGTTTTATCCAGACAGTTATTTCGATATGGTCCGCCCATCTCTTTTGTCTTTTGGTTATAAACCGAAAAATTGCCCAGCACCTCTTTCACAGGTAGAGCCCTGCTTTTCTTTAAAAACAAAGGTCTCCTATTTTAAAGTCGTGGCAAAAGGTAAAGGAATTAGCTATGGACGGCATTTTATTACAAAAGAGCAAACACGCATCATCACAATACCTATTGGTTATGGAGATGGACTGCGTAGATCCCTGTCAGGAAAAGGATCTGTGTTATTAAGAGGAGAGCGGTTTCCCATCGTTGGAACCATTTGCATGGATCAGTGCATGGTGGATATTGGGCAAGGCGATGCTTATATAGGTGATGAGGTTGTCTTAATCGGAAAACAGGCAGGAAATGAAATCTCTCTTACAGAAATCGCTGAACTCTGTGATACGATACCTTATGAGGTGCTTTGCTTTTTTAATGAAAGGATTCCAAGAGTCTATATAGAATAATAGGATGGTCCGGTTTATATCTTTGTTTTTTTACGAACAATTTTGATCATCACAACTGTAATATTATCCCTACCCCCTTTTTCCTTAGCTTTGACCACTAAATTTTTTGAGCACTCCTCAACACAGGGGGTTATCTCTAAGATCTTGGTGATTTCATCATCAGACAGAAGATCTGTCAGCCCATCGCTACAGAGAAAAAATACATCCCCTTCTTCTACACGGATAAAATCGATGTCTGGACTTACGATATCCTGTGTTCCAATGGCTTTCGTAATCCGATTTTTATAAGGGTAGCGGTTCATATTCTCAATGGTCAGCTTCCCTTTTTTTAATAGGTGATTTTTTAACGAGTGATCTTCACTAAGCTGCCTTAGTTTTGTATTGTATTGATAGATCCGGCTATCTCCTACATGGGCATAGATCAGATGACTTCTATGCAAAAGAAAGCAGGATAGGGTTGTTCCCATACCACTATATGCTTCATTGTTTTCTCCTAGTTGATTTACCCAGCAGTTAGCATCTTGCATGGCGTAATGAAGATGTTGGATAATATGATCAGTTTCAAAGTTTTCTTTTAAAATGCTAGAAAAAATCCTTCTGACAGACATCGAGATATTACTGACTGCTTCCTGGGCAGCCACTTCTCCTGCCTTATGACCGCCCATCCCATCGGCAAGGACAAAAAAATGATGGGTTGGAACAGATCCCCACACATCTTCATTATTGGTTCGAACAAGACCTTGATCTGAAATGCCAAAACTGACTACTTCAAAATCTGATGTCATCTGCCCTCCAATTGATTTGTGTGGCTACAATATTGCATGTAACATAACTGCTTTTTTCTTGCGAGCTTGGATCTTTTTAAAACAAATTTTGGGTCAATAACTTATCATTACGGCAGCTTACCCTTCTGTAAAGAAGAGAATTCTAAAGGTACTCACCGTGTTAAAAGTTACATGTAAACCTATCGATGCATAGAGCGATGCTTTTTTTTCATAAATGAATCCAAGAAAACAGGCAAAGGAGAATAAAGAAAGGGCCAGAGAGATATTTCCCAGGCCCTGACTTGCAGACAGGTGAAATAAAGCAAAGGCTAAAGAGGCGGTGATGATTGCAGGTTTTGTTCCCATTTTTTTTTTAAGCCAGCTCTGTAGCATCCCTCTAAAAAGAAATTCTTCTGTAACAGGTGCAGCGATAAGGATGGTAAACAAGGCAATACAGAGCATAATCGGTGAGTGGATTGTCATTTTCAGATACTTAACAGCTACCTGCTCGTAGGTTTGGATCCCAGCTACGAGATAAATTGCTAGATCAGAAACTTGTCCTATGAAGGCAGCGACAGGAAAGCCCAATATCCAACTCATAGCCCCGTATACAAAATCCCCTGTTTTCGAAGAGGGGTTAGGTATGGAGCGATTTTTTAGGATATATTTTAGCAGCTGGCTATCCTTGTTATCACTGTATAGATACAGGCTGATCATCGTTAGGGTAACTGTGATGAGCTGTATCCAGCTAAAAAAAATGATGGGAGGCCTTTCATGAAAGGCCATTGAAAAAAAATGCTGGATTATCTTGGAAAGTAGTGGGACAAACAGTAGCGAATATCCCAGATAGATTCCGAAACATGTTACAACCTGAGATAGACCCAGCCCATATTGATGGGCTATTAAAGGGCGCGCGCCCAGGTGAAAAAAACCTTTAGAGCGAGCAATTAAATTGAGTACAAGCGCCAGGATTCCAAATAAGAGCATAGACTCTATGATTTCTGAAAACAGACTGGGCGCCTGTGCATTATCCATCAATCATCTCCGGCTAAAGAGATGTAATTTTCAATCCTTGAAGAAATTTCTTTAATCAGTTGAGCGTGTGCCATCCCTATAGGAGATATAAAGAAGTCTTCATGTCCCCAACTTACTTGATGAAAGTTGTATTGATTAAACTGTCTGGGGATAAAGTGGGTATCATTGATGATTTCTTGCAGAATCACTTTAGGTAGATCATTGCGAATATCAAATACCACCACTCGCAAGGTCATGTTTAGGTTAGCAGAACAGTCTTCGATTTTATTGGTTCGATCGGTGATGTTCGGGGCTTCTTCATGTTTTAGCATTTCCACGAAAATTACAAAATCGTCTTTAGAAAATGCTCTTTTAATCCATTTAAGATCGCCCGATAACGGCTCGTGATGTGAGGGAACTCTGCGTGTAATGGATTTTGTGATCTGAGGATCTGTGAGCTCGAATTTGTTTTTTTGATCCATTTTAAAAAAAAGAGAATAGGTGATTTCATCAGACAGATTCCAACTGGTCGAATGATCACTATCATCAATTGTGGGAGCGATCGCAATTTTGGGTTTTGCTGATTTACCTTTACTCGATAAATGGGTGTCTTGGGTGTCATGTTGACATCCGGCAAGTAATATTGTAGCAGCTAGTGCGGTATAAATAGATTTGTACATGTAGTGTGCCTCCATAAGAATAGGTGTCGCAATTAAACGTGTAATATGAGTGTAACATAGCAAAGTATTTGCATTCTTTACTACATACAAAGATTTTCTCCTTATACCCTAGGAAATTACCGGGCGCTCATTATTACGGTTGTATGGGCAGGTATAATATACTTTTTTGGAGCCGGCATAGGATCGATAGCATGGGAGTTGATGAGTGATGTGTCCATTGTTCTATACCATTTTTTTTGATCTTTTGTATCGGGAAGCACGACAGTTGCTTCCCTGTAGTCGGCATTAAAGGCTATATATACGTCATTGCCTTTAATATGATGCAATGTGTAGGCAACGAACCGGGAGTGTGGGCTCCAATCAGGTTGTTTTGGCTGATGCCCATGCCACGTCACATCGTTTGGAGTTAAAAAACAGGTGCGACAAAATAGGTGGGCATGCTCTTTTCTAAAATGGATAAGGCCTTTGTAGAAGTTAAAGAGGTTAGTATTCTTTTCTTGTTCATTCCAGAGAAACCAGTTTGCCTGGTTATCTTGACAGTATGGATTGTTATTACCCTCTCTTGTATGGGCATATTCATCTCCCATTAGCATCATAGGAGTCCCAATAGATAAAAATAGGGCAGAGCAGAAGTTTTTGATTTGTTTTTGTCTCAGTTGCAGTATCTGGGGATTATCGGTTGCTCCTTCAAAGCCACAATTCCAACTTAAGTTGTCGTTGGCTCCATCTTGGTTTTTTTCTCCATTAGCTTCGTTGTGCTTTTCTTGATAGCTGACCAAATCTCTTAGAGTATATCCGTCATGAGCTGTGATAAAATTAATGCTCAGGTAGGCAGATCCTGTTTTACCATAGAGATCTTCTGATCCACATAAGGCGCTTGCAAAGGCACCTGCCGCCCCATCGGTTCCTTTCATAAAAGTTCTGACTGCATCTCGGAATTTACCGTTCCACTCGCTCCACCTACCTTGTCCGGGAAAAGATCCTACCTGATAAAGTCCTGCAGCATCCCAAGCCTCGGCAATTAATTTAACATGAAGCAGCTCTGCTTTTTCGTTAATTTTTTGAATGATAGGGGGATTTTCCATCACCGTTCCATCGATATTTCTTGTGAAAATCGATGCTAAATCAAAACGAAATCCATCCACATGCATTTCCTCTGCCCAGTATTGAAGAGAGCTGAGAATCAATTCAGAGACCTTGGGATGGTTGCAATTAAAGGTGTTTCCGGTACCAGAAAAATTGGCATATTTGCCATCTTTATCTAGGATATAGTAGCTAGCGTTATCGATCCCTTTGAAAGAATAAATAGGCCCTTTAAAATCTCCTTCTGAGGTGTGGTTGTAGACCACATCTAAGATGACCTCAATCCCATTTCTATGCAGTTCTCGCACCATGATTTTAAATTCATTGATCGATCCGTTCCATTCTTTTCCAGTACTGTATCGATTCATCGGACAGAAAAAGTTAACTGTCGAATACCCCCAAAAATTGTGGAGTTTTTTATTGTTAATTGGATTTGTAACTTTATTTTCCGATTCATCAAATTCAAATATAGGTAGCAGCTCGACTGCATTGATCCCTAACCTTTTCAGGTAAGGAATTTTTTCAATGATACCGAGAAAAGTACCTGGATAAGCTACGGTACTGCTGAGGTCTTTTGTAAAGCCCCTTACGTGCATTTCATAAATGATTAAATCTTCTTTGCGAATTTTAGGAGAGGTAACCCCTTGCCAATCGAATCGGTGTTTCGAAATGATTTTGGCTCTTGGTCTGTATTCGTGGTCTGCTGTAAATCCCGGCCCCCACACATGAGATGATGTGAGATCTTTTGCATACGGATCAATTAAGTATTTAGTTGGATCGAATAGAATACCTTTCGATGGATTTAAGGGGCCGTTGATCCGGTAAGCATAGGTGGTGGTTTCATGTAGCCCCTCTACTGCAATATGCCAAATAGATCCTGTTTTATTTTTTATCGGATCTAAAGAGATTTCAAGGAAAGGAGCGGATTCTGCATACGAAAAAAGACAAAGTATCACTTCTGTTGCATGTTCAGAGAATAGAGAGAAATTTACATGATTCATTAGGACGTGTGATCCTAAAGGTTGAGGGGAGCCGGTGAGAGTTTTACATTTTCTATTCATAAATGCCTGCTGCAAGATTTTGTTTTATCAAAAAAGGTGTGAATCTAGATGATCCTGTATTAATCCCTTGAATCATAAATTCCATTAAGATACAATATAATTTGCAGGGTGACGATGTATGTTTCGAAGTCGTTAGCGCAAAATATCACGCAAAACTTAAAAATAAGTAATTCAGGGTATTTTTTTATTGCTATTTTTCTCCACACTTGAAAAACTCACCGCTCATTCAACTTAGATATTAATCTTTAAAAGGAGGACGTTTCCATGTCATTGGAAAATGCAAAAGCCAATATAAAAGAATTCGGAAAAGAGCTTAATCTAGAACTGGTTTTTGATGAGAACTATACTTGTATCTTAGGAATTGATAACACATTTTCTCTTCACCTAACATACGAGCCTAATTCAGATAGACTCTATTTATATTCCCCCATTTTAGACGGTCTTCCAAAAGACGATAAAACTCGATTAAAACTTTATGAAGCGCTTCTCGAAGGTTCCATGCTAGGAGGTCAAATGGCAGGTGGTGGTGTTGGTGTTGCCGTTCCTGAAGAACTCATTCTAATGCATTGCGTATTAGAAGTGGGCATGGGCGCTGATGCTTCTTCACTTAGACGATTTGCTCCTTTATTTGTCGAGTCTGTTGAGAAATGGAGAGAGAAAGTTAAAAACATCATGGAAGGGCGTGAAGTTCCTAAAGAAATAAACCCATCTCCTATGCACGGTAAGCCTGGTGAAAAGTTTATTAAGATTTAATTCTGAATCAATCGATTTGATAAAGAAGGGGGGTAAGTTACTTACCCCCCTTCTTTATTTATATTCCATCTGCTAGCGCTTCAATCTTTTTGCTAATTTGACGCAGGATCGTAAGTAGTTCTTGGTCGTTGCTTTCCTTTTTTTCTTTAATCAGGTTCACACTACTGATGACAGTAGAGTGGTCCCTACGGAAAAATTGACCAATATGGGTAAATGGCATTTTTATTTTATTTCTACATATAAACATCGCAATTTGTCGAGGAAGGGTGCATTCGTGACTTTGTGATTTTCCTAGGACATCTTCTGATTTAATACCGTAGCATTCTGCTAGGATTTGTACGATTTTTTGAGGATTGAGCACGTTTCTTTGTGTTTGAGCAATCAGATCATGTAAGATATCTCTAATATCTTTTTCTTGAAGGGCTGTGCTTTTGGTTTTAATTTTGGAGCTATGAGCCCTTAACACAAGAGCATCGATTGCTTTATGTAGTGATTTAAGATGAGAGGAAAATGTATCTAAAAGAAAATCGATACTTCGTATTGATAGGGGAAATCCTAGCAAGATCAATCGCTTTTCTATCATAGCTTTAAGTTCTTCACGATTCAAGATTCCAAGTGGTAGTGTGATCCCCCATTCAAAACGGGAGATCAATCGAGGCTCTATGTCTTGTAAAAACATAGGAGCTGAATGTGCACTGAGAATAATTTGTTTTCCAATTGTGTGAAGAGTGTTAAAGGTATGAAAAAATTCTTCTTGTGTGGCTGTCTTTTTAGATAGGATGTGGACATCATCGACTAAAAGAACGTCGACAAGCCGGTAGGATTTACGAAAGTCTTGCATATTACCACTGCGGATCGCTGCTACAACATTTTCTGTAAATGTTTCCATTTTTACATACCGAGCCGATACCCCATTTTTTTGTAGCGCCGTGGTTAACGCCATTAGTAGGTGGGATTTTCCACTGCCTGAAGGGCCGTACATATAAATCGGATTAAACTGACCTAGCTCAACAGGGAAGGTGCTATTTTGTCGGATGCCAGACAAAGAAGCGATAATTTCAAACACCATTTTACTTGTCTCTGAGACGATAAAGTCTTCGAGTCTAGCACTTGGATCTAGAGTATCAACAACAAATCTGAAGTGGGGTTTTAAAGGACGGATATTTTTTGTTTCATCTAAAGCTGCAAGTTCGTTTGATTGGTCCTCTAGAGAGGCTGAGGAGATGTGTATTTTAATTGGGTTAAAGTTGTTATTCACAAGATGCTTACGGGCTTTGGCTCTGATATGTTCTTCAAACCAGGTAATCTGAAAAGAATCTACTGCTTCAAGATAGAGATTTCCTGCATCAAAGTGAATTACTTTGAGGGGACGAAGCCATTTTTGTACTGTATCCGCCCCAAGATCACTCTCGAGGGCGGTAAGAAATTTCTGCCAAGCTTGCATTGTAATGAGAAAGCGATCGGTGCCTTCTTATTTAACCCTTGTTAACATCGGTTTATGTTCTTTGAATTTTTTACTTGTCATCCACTGCTGGAATATACCTAGAGACATGGAAGATAGCCAGTAAATATTGAGGCCTGATGGAAAGTTGTAAAACATGACTGTAAATACTACAACCATGATATTTCCCATAAGTTTTTGTTGTTTCTGCTGGTCTGATAGTTGTTTTGGATCTTTAGGTAGAGGAGATGCCATTTTCTGTTGCAGATACATCACACCGCCTAATAAAAACGGCAGAAGGTGTAATTGATTGCCAAAAAAGAAAATAGGATAGTTCCAACTAAACAAAATATCTGGCGCAGTTAGGTTCGTAATCCAGCCTGGGATAAAGCTTGCACCTCGTAGCTCAAAGGTTGATTTGAGCAGGTCAAACATTCCTATAAGGAAGGGGATTTGGATAAGGATAGGAAAACAACCAGTGAGTGGGTTAGCTCCCTTTTCTCTATAAAGAGCTACCACTTCTAATTGAGCTTTTTTCGGATCTTTTTTGTGTTTCTCTTGAATAGCTTGGACTTGTGGGGCGATTTGTTGCATTTTTAAAGAAGCCTTCATCGACCAGCTATTGAGAGGATAGAGCATGATCCGTAATGCAATGGTTAGGAAAATAATTGATAATCCCCATGATGTTGTAATTTTGTAAAAAAACTTCATCAAGATAAATAGGAATTTAGCAAATGGTTCAGAGATAAAGGTCAACCAACCCTGAATGCTCATTGCAGAGATATATCGAGGGCTTTTACCAGTTTCTGGATTCACTAAGGTTTGATCTAGTTTTTGCAGGATGTCATCTTCAAAAGGACCTGCAAATACACGGAATTTAATAGGCTCTGAGGATCCTTTTAACGGAAGTTGAACTTCATACCCTGGAAACTTGTCCTGTGGGTATAGATTATGAATTTTATCAATCACACTAATTCTAGTAGGTGTTGCATTTCCACTGATTTGACTTACTGCAAATCCAGCCCCAATATCAGAGAGTGGTTCAACAATCATTCCAAAAAATCCATTGGAATTAGAAATCCAGTTAGGGGAGTCTAAGTTGATCGTAGGTGTTGTTTTAGGAAGAGAAACTGATTCAACAACGTTTTTCTGGTTTCTTTCAACTAGGTATTTCAGAGATGGTGAAAAACTGCCTGAAATAAGCTCCACCTCAGGTATCCCTGTTGTTGTCCATAGGTTTTGGGCCTCTGCATTAATTTGCATTTGGACATCAAAACAGAATGGGGTGGCAGTTGGATCTGTTGGTAAAGAGTATGTTTTAGTGATCCGGCCAGCCCCATCAATTGCTTGGAACTCAATGGATTGTTTATCAAATTTTGTAACTTTAAATTGTAGGGTAGCTGTTTTAGGATCATCCGATAGTGTGTTGAAAGCGTAATTTCTCGAAGGCTCTCTAAATGAAGTATCTTGTTTTGAATCAATAACACTTCTTCTTAATAACGGATAGTAGCCTCCAAGGGTACCTTTCTCGACTTTGACTGAGGATCCATTTTTTATGATATTGTAACTAAATGCTGGGAAATAATCGTTAAATGGGTAGTTCTCTTTTAAAGTTTCATCAAAATGAATAGGAAGGACTACGCTATTTGGATGGGTAGCAGACTGAAGTGGAAGGTTGATTTCTGCAATAGCACCCCCAATTGTTGAAAACACAATTTGTTGATACTCGTTTTCAAGCACATAAAATTGTTCAGATCCGATTTGTTCTTTAGATGCCGCAGAAGGGTTAAATACTGGGGTAACGATTGTAGTCGGGGCAGTATGCGTCACTTGCTGAGTATCTGTTTTTTTTGCAGCACTTTTGGAGGAAAACCATTGATTTACAAAAAATAACGAGGCGGTGAGTGCGACGATAAAAAGAAGAGAGCGTTTATCCATAAGTATAGAAATCCTGAAAAATAATTAAAAAAGTTAATGCTATCATAACGTTTATAAAAAAACTACAAAATAGGGGGCTTAGGAGATCTTCAGAAATATTCCTTAAAAAAGACTGCTTCATCTTTAGAAATGTGATTTTTAATTGTATAATCTTTTTATTTTTGGATTGTAATTAACGGATGGATCTGTATTTAAATATGATGTTATTTATTTTAAAATTATAAATTGTAATAAATATAATTAAAATTTTGTTTTAACATAAAAATGTGCTTTTAATTACAATCTTAATAATTATTTATTAATAATTTGTTAGAATATTAATTACTAAATAATATTGTTTGCGATTTTTGCTAAAGTGTAAATAAAATAATACAAATAAATTACAAGGATGTAATTATGCACATCATTAATGGACTTAACAGAGGAATTCAATCATTCGAACGACTATTAGGAACGGGTCCTATTCAACCCGCCGATACCAGCACGGATGTTACATTAGAAGAGGTCCTTGCAGCTGTTGCAGAAAATGGATTGGCTCTGCGGCGCTATCCTTCTAGATTCTGGGAAGACCGAAGTGTTGTGTTAGCAGCGGTGGGTCAAAGTGGCTCTGCTTTACGATGTGCTTCTGACTTGTTAAAGGATGATGAAAATCTTGTCCTTGCAGCTGTAACACAAAATGGGCAAGCTTTGCGGTTTGCATCTAAAAAATTACGGGGAAACGAAGATATTGTAATTGCGGCGTGCAGGCAGTCGGGGATTTGTCTGCAGT
>CAMCLJ010000040.1 GCA_945875745.1 Chlamydia trachomatis | reverse complement strand
GCTCCTGAAGGCTGCGTTTGTATTTGCGGCAGGAACGCAAACGCATATGCCACCGGGAGCTACCGAAGCAAAATAGGCAGCGATATTAAAAGCGCCATCTGCGGAGTTAGCCAAGGAGTGGTGGACTTTGTGGTTGGATCTATCCATGATTTGCAAACTGCAGCCACATATATAGGCTCAGTAGATCTTGATATCCAGCTTCAAGAGAGAAGCCAAATCATTGAGGCGCTCGAGCAATCACAAGCCAATCAAATGGATGCCATAGAGGGTTGGATGATGGACATGCTCTCTATCAATATATCGTAGCTCTGTAAATTTTCTGGTAAGGTAAATGGGTAGGGATTTTTAGTTGGTTTATGGGTGGTCGATTGTCTTAAATCATTATTCTACATATGATGCTGAAGAAATCTAATTTTGGAGATAATTTTTTATGCCTGTAGTACATAAATTACCTGATTTGTCTTTTGATTTTGCTGCCCTTGAGCCTGTTATTTCTGCGGAAATCATGCAGATCCATTATACAAAGCATCATAACGCCTACGTTACCAATTTAAATATTGCCCTCGAAAAGCATCATGAAGCTGAGATAAAAGGGGATGTAGCTAGCATGATTGCTTTGGACCAATCGATTAAATTCAACGGGGGCGGTCACGTCAATCATAGTATTTTCTGGACAAACATGGCTCCAGTCTCGCAGGGCGGGGGCGTTCTTCCAACAGGTAATTTAGCTAAAGCAATAGCTAGCGAATTTGGTTCAATTCAGTCTTTTATTGAAAAGTTCTCTGCAAAAACAGTGGCTATTCAAGGGTCTGGATGGGGCTGGCTTGGCGTGCACAAGCCTTCCTCGAAGCTTGTGATCACTACCTGTGCCAATCAGGATCCGGTAAGTATGCAAGAAATCGTTCCTCTTTTAGGCTTAGATGTTTGGGAGCATGCCTATTATTTACAGTATAAAAATGTTCGCGGGGATTATGTAAAAAATTTCTGGAATATTGTGAATTGGAAAAATGTAGAAGAACGTTTTCAAATTGCGGCTAGTTAGTTAAAATCTTTACTTGCTATAGTTTGTTGTAATTCTTGTTTTATTTTATTGATTTTGTTATTATTTTTGCTAATTGCAATTATATATTAAGGTAGTTTTTATGGGTTTATTTTCTAGGCAAAAGCCGAAAATTAAAGTGCAAAGTATAAAAAAAGATGGGTTTAGTGGTTGGGTTAAATGCACCCACTGTAGCGAAATGATCCATGCCAGTGAGCTGCAGCAAAATTTACACTGTTGTACCAAATGTAATTACCATTACAGACTCACAGGGCTTCAAAGAATGAACCTTCTTGCTGACGCAGGCACATTTAAAGAGCTATTTACAGAGTTTCAGTCGATTGACCCTCTAGAATTTGTTGATACTGAAACATATAAGAATCGAGTTTCTATAGCTCAGAATAAATCAGGAAGAGATGAAGCGGCGCTTGTAGGTACATGTCTTGTTAATGGAAAAAAAATAGCCTTAGGCATTTTGGATTTTAGTTTTCTTGCTGGATCTATGGGATCGGTAGTGGGGGAGAGACTCACTAGTATCATCGAGCATGGCCTCAAGCATGAGCTGCCTGTAGTCATCGTTTCAGCCTCGGGAGGAGCGCGCATGCAGGAGTCAATTTTATCCCTTATGCAAATGGCTAAAACATCAGCTGCCTTAGGTAAGTTGCATGAAAAAAAAATCCCCTATATTTCTATTTTAACGAATCCAACAAGTGGAGGGGTAACAGCCTCTTTTGCTTCGCTCGGCGATATTATTATAGCTGAGCCTGATGCCTTAATTTGTTTTGCAGGCCCGCGTGTTGTTGAGCAAGTCATTAAGCAGAAACTCCCACCAGGTGCGCAGAAATCAGAATTTCTTTTAGAAAAAGGAATGATTGATTGCATTGTAAATAGGCATGAATTAAAAGATAAGCTATCACTTTTTCTCCATTTTTTAATGAATAATGAAAGACGATTTGATGTTTTAGAAAATGATGTAGAAGAAGCAGTTTTATCGGCCCGGTTAAAGCAACTGATGCTGATTGCTGATGCAAAAAAAGAAGCTTCTGTATAGCAAAAGGATAAGGTATTCATGGTAACGATTTCTGTCATCGCGGAAGACGAAGAGTTTCTACCAGTATATTCCTCAGATCTTGCAGCTGGTGCGGATGTGAAAGCTTGCATTCAAGAAGATATGGTTATTGAGGCTGGTGCATCAGTACTCATCCCGACCGGTTTAAAGTTGTCTATCCCTGAAGGCTATGAAATTCAAGTGAGACCAAGAAGCGGTCTAGCTCTTAAACAGCAAATCACTGTTCTTAATACCCCAGGAACCATCGATGCTGATTATCGCGGAGAGGTCGGTGTCATTCTTATTAACCACGGCAAGCAGTCCTTCATAGTTAGTCGTGGGATGCGAATTGCTCAACTGGTATTAGCTAGAGTAGCTCAGGCTCAATATCAGTTAGTAGATGGGCTATCGGTCACTTTACGCGGAGTGGGTGGTTTTGGTCATACTGGCACGCATTAATTATCAGATTACCTCCAGTCTCGGTGATCTTAAGCGGTTTTTTAAAAAGGATGAGTCTATGGGGATGTCCAAGTATTTGGATCCACGTTTAATTGTGTTTTTAGAGGAAACTAACCGTGATGGGGTAATCGAGAAGCTTGTGAATACTCTCGATGCCAATGGTAAGTTGCTAGATAAAAATAGATTCCATCAGGCTATTCTTGACCGGGAGCAAATTGTTTCGACAGGTATTGGTATTGGTGTAGCGATTCCCCATGCTAAGCTCGAAGGTTACAATGATTTTTTTATCGCTATTGGAGTGCAAAAGAAAAAAGGTGTTGATTGGAACGCTTTAGATGGATGTGTAGTTAAGCTCATATTCATGATTGGTGGTCCAGAAAATAAGCAGACGGAATATTTAAAGATTCTTTCCCGTCTTACCCAAGCGGTAAAAGACGAAGATCGAAGAAAGAAATTAGTAAAAACACATTCTCCAAACGAAGTAATTGAGTTATTTCAAGGGTGCTAATATGGACTTGAAGATTAAAGATGTTGCCGAGCTTTTACATGTCTCTGAAACCACTGTTCGCAGGTGGCTGTCAGATGGAAAAATTCCAGCTTATCGTTTAAATCATCAGTATCGATTTAGTCGAATTGAAATTGAAAATTGGATGATGAGTTGCAGACTCGATCAGGATAAAGGATTTGCAGGTGCCAGTGAGGTCCAGATATATCCTCAATTAGATCCTCTTGATAATCAGCAAACCGCCAAACCTTCTGGTATCCATCAGTACAGTTTATATCGAGCCATTAATAACGGGGGTGTTTTAATTGATGTAGAGGGAAGAACAAAAGAAGAGATTTTTTACGCAACTCTTGTTCAGCTAGCTCCTTCTTTAGGTTGCGATCTAGACGTTGTGGCGGAACTTTTTTTAGATCGAGAACGATTGATGCCGACTTCTTTAAATAATGGATTGGCAGTCCCTCATAGTCGAGATTTTATTTTAAAAAGTTCTGTATCTGATCGTGTAGTCGTAGTTTTTCCAAAAAACCCTATTGAGTACGGCGCGTTAGATGGTATGCCGGTCCATACACTATTCTTTTTATTTTCTTCTGATGATAAAAAACATTTACAGCTTTTAGCTAAAATCGCTCACTTTGGTTCTCACGGACCCTCGATGCAGCAGCTATTGCGCAGACCCGGTAAAGAGGCGTTTCTTGCCTTTGTAAAAGAATGGGAAGGACAGGTTCGAGCCCCTGTTTAACTGATTCAATATTGCTTAAGTTTTTTAATAAAACTAAATAATATCAAAGAATTATTTTGTTTTTATTTACGAATGCCCTTGCTTAAATCATTAAAAGATTGTTATTATTTACACTGTTTCAGTGTAGTAGGGTGTTCTTATATCGCAATTAAACGTCTAATTTTTGCTCTTCAATTGCCCTGCTCTTGTCTTATAATCCTCGGGTAGAATCCTAAATTGTAAGGCTTCAAAGATATAAATAAGAGGTTTTATGAGAAGCTTGCTCAAATCACGGTCTCTCGCGTCTGGCTTTGCTTTATTTTCAATGTTTTTTGGTGCGGGGAATTTAATATTTCCCTTGGCCGTTGGGCATTTCGCTGGTGATCAAAATCTATATGCTATGATCGGTTTGTTAATTACTGCGGTCCTTGTTCCTTTTCTTGGTGTAATCGCCGTCATTCTCTACGATGGTTCTTACGAAAGTTTTTTTGCTCGTCTTGGAAAATGGCCTGGATTGCTTATCGCATTTAGCATTATCACCCTTATAGGTCCTTTAGGATGCACTCCCAGATGTATCGCCCTGTCTTTTTCTACAGTGAAAACTTTTTTTCCTAACACTTCATCCCTATTATTTAGCGCAATGGCCTGCTTTCTTATTTTTTTGTTTACCTTAAGAAAGAATAGAACAATTGAAATCCTTGGAAGGGTGTTAACGCCAGTGCTTCTTGCGGGTCTTGGATTTATTATCTATAAGGGATTTACTTCCGATGGACAGATTCAATCTCTGGAAGCTACCCGATTATCCCTGTTTTTCCATGGCCTAAAAGAGGGCTATAATACAATGGATTTACTTGCTTCCTTTTTCTTTTCTTCAACAGTTGTTGCTATGCTGAAAACCGCTGGGGAGCAGGATGTCAGGCAGGGCTATGTCAAAAGAACATTAAAAGCTACGGCGATTGGAGCATCTCTTTTATCGGCTGTATACATCAGCTTTAGTTATATTGCCGCCATGCATGCCCCTGGCCTTCAAATTACAGGAAAAGAACAAATTTTTACAGCTATCGCTTTAAAGGTAGCAGGTCCTGCAGCTGGGATTGTTTTATGTATTACGGTGGCAGTCACTTGCTTAACAACAGCAATTGCTCTCATCTGTGTTTTTACCGACTTTATTCAAAAAGAGGTCTTAAAGCAGAAGGTGCGGTATGAAATTGTTCTAATAATTTCATTATTACTTACTTTTTGTATGGCTAATTTTGAATTTCAGGGGATTTCTTCCTTTTTAGTCCCTATCCTTGAAGTTTGCTATCCAGGTCTTATTGTTCTGACAATTGCCAATATAGCTTTTCGGTTAGTTGATTTTAAGCCGATCAAACGATTCGTTTTTTTCACGTTTTTGTGTTCGATTGTCATTTATTTAATGTAACAGAAATCTCTCATGTTTCAAAATGAGAGATAAGTTTGTATCAGAGAAAAGACGTGTGTACAACTGGTCGATCGATCGAGTTGTAGTGCTATTAACAATTTTTAAGAAAAAAGTAGAAAGTATGTCTAAAGGATTATTTATAAAAAAATCAGTCAAATCTTTGTTAGAAGATGCTACTGAAAAACGCCAAACGCTGAAGCGCTCGCTTACTGCCTTGAATTTGGTGGCTATGGGTATCGGGGCTATTATAGGAGCTGGACTCTTTGTTTTAACAGGTGAGGCGGCAGCTGAGTACGCAGGTCCAGGAATCACCATCTCATTTGTTATTGCAGGGATCTTGGCAATGTTTGCAGCTCTTTGTTACGCTGAGTTTGCTTCTCTCATACCTAATGCTGGTAGTGCTTATTCTTACGCGTATGTGACTCTTGGAGAATTCGCTGCCTGGGTGATGGGATCCATTCTTACCCTAGAATATCTTTTAGCTGCATGTACGGTCGCTGTGGGTTGGTCTGGTTATTTC
The DNA here is from genome assembly GCA_945875745.1 of Chlamydia trachomatis. GTDB lineage: Bacteria > Chlamydiota > Chlamydiia > Chlamydiales > Rhabdochlamydiaceae > VGMB01. The sequence continues at coordinate 9,561 of CAMCLJ010000040.1, read as the reverse complement.
AGTAGCTTAATGGGTGATTTTGGTATTACTCTTCCAGGTCATTTTTCATACGCTCCCTTTTTGTATGATCTCGATACAGGCTGGGTTTTAACGGGTCATATTTTAAATGTACCAGCAGTATGCGTTACAGCCCTTATGGGAGTCCTCGTTGCAGTTGGCATCAAAGCTGCTACAACCTTTAATAATGTGATGGTAGTTATTAAGCTTTCTGTCGTGGTCTTGTTCATTGTCTGCGGTATCGCCTTTATGAAAGCGGAAAACCTCACCCCGTTTATTCCTACTAATACCGGCAATTTTGGTCAGTATGGTTTAAGTGGTATCTTTAGGGGGGCAGGTGTTGTTTTCTTCGCTTTTATAGGCTTTGATGCTTTATCTACCCTTGCTCAAGAAGCTAAAAACCCCCAAAGAGATTTGCCAAGGGGTATGATTGGGTCCTTAGGAATTTGTACGATTGTCTATATTCTTGTCGGCCTTGTCCTCACAGGAGTTGTCAGTTATAAGCTCCTGGGCGTAGCAGATCCTATTGCCGTAGCTGTTAATGCACTCGGGCCTCATTTTATATGGCTACGCTTTTTTATTAAGCTCGCTATTCTTGCAGGACTTACCTCAGTAATTCTCGTTATGATTCTTGGTCAAACAAGGATCTTTTATGCGATGGCACGAGATGGCCTGCTACCTAAGAAATTTTGTGAAACTCATAAAAAAACACAGACCCCTCTTTTTTCTACTCTCCTGATTACTTTGGTAGCTATGATTATAGCTGGACTTTTTCCAGTAGGAATTTTAGGGCAGCTTGTTTCTATGGGGACATTACTAGTATTTGCTATGGTTTGTTTCGGGGTATTGATCCTTCGGTATAAACAGCCTTCTCTGCATAGACCTTTTAAAGTTCCTTTCGCTCCTTGGATTCCTTTAATCGGGGGTCTTGCAAGCCTTATCCAAATGATGTTTTTACCCGGTGTTACCTGGTTGCAACTGATCATCTGGCTGGCTATTAGTTGTTACGTGTATTTTAAATACAGTATTCATCATAGCCTTGTTCGCAAGAAGAAGTAGCCTTGTTTTGTATCCTCTCAATTTAACGATAGATTGAGAGGATTCTTTTATTCTCTTTATTATTTCGCTGACTTTAATTTCTTGAAATAGAAACCCATCTTGTATGTCGAGGCTTGCGATTTTCTCGAAAACGATCTTCAAACCGTTGATTTCATTACTTATCTTCTTTGCGAGAAAATCTAAATCGGTCGTTTCTCTTCCGATTTCTATGTATTTTGATAGGAGAATGCCTCCCTTTAAAACAAAATGTTTTCGGTACTCTGATTGAGCTAGGCGTACGAGAAAACGCTCTAGTGTCAGAGTTTACCAGAGATCTGCAGGATCGTGATTTTTTTCTTTTGCGATTGCTCGTAGCTTGGCTTTGAAGGATTTTTCTAAATCTGATGTCATGTTGTATACGATAAAATATAAGGGGTGATGTTCACGCGTAATGCCTTTGCATATGCGCCTAGTTTTTTGGGATCAGGCTTATAATTTGTACTTTGGAAATATCTTTGAATGGCCTTTATAGCAATTTCCTTGCTTAAGTAGCGAAAGGCATCAACCACATAACGCTCCCGATCAAAAATTTTGACCTTATATTCCCCAACAGAAATTTCGGTTTTTCCGAGGGAAATATTACGCATTCTGATGATTTTTGTATTTGGTCTTTTAGGAGCATAGAATTCGTGGGGAATAGCAATCCAGATTTCTCTCATCACCTGATCTGTTAATTCATAATAGCAAAGAGCAGAAATCACACAGATGACGCCTTCCGGTATACCCGCTGCTATCAGCCCCAAATTCTCCCATTGAAATTCGACTTCAGGTTCATATTCACTAAAGCGATATGTCCCTGGGTAAATTCTTTCCAAAGTCCCTTTTTTGACTAAATAAGCAATCGCATGTCTTGGCACATTTCTATCCACAGCTTGCTCAGCTGTGAAGAAAGGCTCTTGCCGAATTGAATTTAACTCACGTTCAATGTGCTTTGCTCCCTGGCATCGGATTTTTAGAAGATCACAAGGAAACTGTAAATCAAGCGGCGTTAAGTAAATATGTAGGAGCTGATGTTATGATGACATCGCAGGTGATATGCAATCTTGAGACAAAAGGATTAGTGCAAAGGGAAAGAGGTATTGGCAGATATTCCATGTATTCATAGGAAAGATTCATCACAGGTTCTGCGACCTATTAAATTTTGATATGGATCACTTCTAGGGCACACTGTTTTGCCTTTTCAAGGTCGTCAGGACCTATCGGTAAGACAATTTTTTGATGTTTAAATAGGCTCTTAAGCAATACCTTATTTGAGGATCCTAAGAGATGAACGGTTTTTTTGGTACCAATAAAACCCAAGGATAGGGGAGATGGTAATCAGATTCCCTATACATATCATGCTAATATAACGTAGGCTTGAACCCACATCTACATTTCTTGGTGGTAGAAAGCTGACTCCAATTGTTGCGAAACATCCACAAAGCCCGATTATACAGATACTCCACATTCCCATTTTCTGGCCCGGGATCTTAAAGGATTTAGGACGATCTATAAACGTGTAATGTAGTTTAATTGCAGCTAAAAACATCAAGACGTACATAATCATATAGAGCTCAGTACTCAGTGCTGTTAAAAACCAGAAAGCTCCATTAATGCTCGGAACAGAGATAAAGAGAAAACAAAAGATGCTGACAAGGAGGGCTTGAATAAGTAAAATTTTGGTGGCTACCCCATGCTTATTTTTTTTAGCAAAGGTAGCAGGTAAAAAACCAAATTCTGCAGCATGAAGTAAGCCTTTAGCAGGGGAAATAAGCCAGCTAGTGATATTACCAATAGATCCGATAATAATAAGGATCGTAATAATAGGAACTACCATACCTATTCCAAACTCATTGCACATTTTTGCAAACACTTGCATCACACCTGCAGTTAAATTGATCTCTTGTTCGGGGATCACAATGGCTACTGCTAAAGAGCCTAAGATCATTGAAACGAGAATAAATCCGCTTGAATAGAGAACGGCTTTCGGAAAATTCCTTTGAGGATCTTTGATGTCATTTACATGAACACCTGCTAGCTCCATCCCTAAGAAAGAGGCCATCATAGCAATTAAAGAGACCCAGTTGCCTGCGTTATTAAACGAGGGTAGAAGACTCTCTTTGGTAAAGCTGATTTGTATTGGGTGCCCCTTTGCAAACCATATGGCGCCACCAAGAGCCAATAACAGTAACGGGAGCGCTGTTCCAATCAGTCCGCAGACAGAATTCATTTTAGCTGATACGTGAGCCCCTTTTAGGTTAATGAGGGTGATGGTCCAAAACACTACAAGGATAGTGCTCAGTAAAAACCAGCTGTTCTCAGCAAGAGCTGGGTTAATCAGATAGGCAAAGGTTCCTGCGATAAAAGATAAAATAGTCGGGTACCAGACCATTGTATTGATCCATTGCATCCATATCGCAACCATAGCCCATTTTTTACCAAAGGCCCTATTAATCCAGTGGTAAACACCTCCTTGCTCAGGAAACATGGCCGATAGTTCTGCTGCGACAAGTGCTGTGGGACCTAAAAATAATAATGCGGACAAACAAAAAAAGAAGATCAGTTCACTGCCAAATAAAGCGGATGCAGGAAGATTTTTTATGCTATCGATGGCTGTAATAATCAAAAGAACTAAAGAGAATAGGGGGATTTTTTTGCGGGGCGATGTCATTGATGCTGCTCGTGTATAAAGTTAGATCGTTATTTTAGCTTTTCTTTTATCCCTTCTTCATACAGAGAAGGACCACCTTGGATAATCATCGCTCCGCCAAGACATACATCTTCGTTGTAAAAGACGATAGATTGTCGGGGTGTAATGGCCCTTTGTGGCTCCATAAACCGGATATGCAGGACATTGTTATCTTGTTTTTCAATAATACAGGCTTGATCCTTTTGTCTATAACGAATTTTTGCATTGCAGTTTATGGGAAAACTTGGAGGGGTTGGAGAGACCCAAGTGATCTCTGAGGCGGTCAGGGTATTTGCATATAGAGCAGGATGATTAGTCCCTTGCGCTACATAGACTACATTTTGCCTGGTGCATTTTCCAACTACAAACCAAGCCTCTCCTTCACCACCGATACCAATTCCTTTTCTTTGTCCTATTGTATAGTAAGCGATACCAACATGTGTTCCGACTTTTTTACCATCAAGTGTCATAAACGCCCCTTCTTGATAGGGGATGTATGGGCGTAGGAACTCTTTGAAATTTCGTTCGCCGATAAAACAGATTCCTGTACTGTCTTTTTTTTCTGCTGTAGAAAGACCGTGTGCTTTAGCAATCGACCTTACTTGATCTTTAACGAGGTGCCCAACGGGAAAGAGAACTTGTTTAAGGATATCTTTTTGCAGGGTGTAGAGAAAATAGCTTTGATCCTTTCCTGGATCCGTTCCCTTGAGTAATAATGGACCCTCTTTACTGCCTCCTATACGGCAGTAATGTCCCATAGCTAGGTAGTCGGCGCCAAGTGACTTAGCCTTGGATAGAAACGCTTGAAATTTGATCTCTCTATTGCAAAGGATATCAGGGTTAGGTGTATGCCCAAGCTTTAATTCATCGATAAAATGGGAGAAGACCTGATTGCGGTATTCTTCTACAAAATTAACAGAATAGTAGGGGATATCTAGGTGCTGGCAGACTTTCACGACATCTTCATATTCTTTGGTAGAGGTGCAAACACCCCTGTCGTTTTTTTCTTCCCAGTTTTTCATAAACAAACCGATAACACGATATCCTTGTTGTTTTAATAACAACGCAGATACTGAGGAGTCAACACCTCCGGACATTCCTACGATAACTGTGGTTGGGTAGTGGGTCATGAATTCCTTAAAAAATATCGGCAAATTATACCGGATTCTAGGGAATTTTCAGAGAAAAAAATGCCCCCATAGGGGGCATTTTTCAACGATTAAATCAGGATGTCTTTGAGGGAGAAGGGCCACTGCTAACAAGATTGTTTTCTTCTGAAGAGCTTGGCTCTACATCGGAAAAAACTAACTTGTCACCTTCTGATGTTACGCTTAAGTCCGCTCCTTGGTCTGGATGCAACAGAAGCCGTTCAGCTAGGGGATCTTCCAGATATTGTTCGATTACCCTGCGTAAGGGGCGAGCGCCCATCTCTGGTTGAAAACCTTTAGTGACAAGGAAATCTTTAGCCTTTTGATCTAAAGAAATTTTGATCTGCCTGCGTTCAAGACGTTTTTTAACTTTTTTAACTTCTAATTCAATTACCTGTAATAGATTTTCTTTATCGAGCGGTTTAAAGATGATAACACCATCGAGGCGATTTAAGAATTCAGGCTTAAATGCTTTTTTTACAGAAGAATCGATTTTTTCTTGCATAGATTTATAGTCGATCATGCCCTCTGTTGCTGAAAAGCCGACCTCTGCAGATCTTCGTATAAGTTCCGCACCAAGGTTTGATGTCATCATAATAATTGTATTGCGGAAGTCGATTTTTCTTCCGAAAGAATCGGTTAAGCGACCTTCTTCTAGAATTTGCAATAGTAAATTCATCACATCAGGATGGGCTTTTTCTACTTCATCAAACAGGACAACACAATATGGGCGTTGCCGTACCTGCTCAGTAAGCTGTCCCCCTTCTTCGTGACCTACATACCCAGGTGGAGATCCAGTCATCCGGCTAATGGCAAATTTTTCCATATATTCAGACATATCCACTTGAATGAGAGCATCTTCTCCTCCAAACATGTTAATAGCTAGTTGTTTGGCAATCAGGGTTTTACCAACACCTGTAGGCCCCAGGCATAAAAAGGCTCCAATAGGGCGGTTGGGATCTTTAATATCAGCTCTACTTCTGCGTATGGCTTTAGCAACGGTTGTAATTGCATCATCCTGACCGATAATATTGCTTTTAAGGATCTCTTCCATTTTAAGAACTTTTGTTGTTTCTCCCTCTGTGAGTCTGGTAAGAGGCACACCGGTTTGTTTGGCGACAATTGCAGCTATTTCCTCTTCATCGACAATCACCTGGTGTTCATCTTTTTTGCTTTCCCACTCAGAAATGATATGCTGTAATTTTTCTCTTAATGTTTTTTCTGTGTCCCTGAGTTTAGCTGCTTTTTCATAGTCTTGCTTGCCGATAGAATCTTCTTTAGCCACTCGGACTTCTTCGATATCTGATTCATATTTTGTGATGTCTTGAGGTTGATGCATCATAGCAATCCGTGCTTTTGCTCCAGCTTCATCGATTAGATCGATGGCTTTATCTGGCAAAAAACGTCCTGCGATATAACGATCCGAAAGGTACACAGCGCTTTTGATCGCTGCATCTGTGTATATGCATTTATGATGTTCTTGGTATTTTGCTTTCAGCCCTGTTAAAATCGAGGTTGAATCTTCAAGTGATGGGGGGGCAACAAGGATTTTTTGAAAGCGGCGCTCCAGTGCTGCATCTTTTTCTATATGCTTTCTAAATTCATCGATTGTGGTAGCTCCGATGCACTGAATCTCTCCTCGAGAAAGGGAGGGTTTTAAAATATTTGAAGCATCGATTGCTCCTTCTGCAGCACCAGCTCCTACAATCGTGTGTAGCTCATCGATAAATAAAAGGATGTTCCCATTTTTTTTGACTTCATCAATGACTGCTTTAATTCTCTCTTCAAACTGACCTCTGTATTTGGTTCCTGCGATCATTAGAGTTAAGTCTAGAGAGATTAGTTTTTTTTTGGCGAGGTTATCGGGTACATCTCCTCTTACTATCGCTTGCGCAAGCCCCTCTACAATCGCAGTTTTTCCTACACCTGCTTCACCGATCAGGACAGGATTGTTTTTTCTTCTGCGACATAAGATTAAAATCAGTCGTTCGACTTCCTCTTTTCTTCCGATAACTGGATCTAGTTTACCTTCTTTGGATAGCTCGGTTAGATCATGACCATAAGCTTTTAAAGCAGGCATTTTTTCCATACTTCCAGGAGTTGGTTTATCTTGGGCGAACTTCCCTGTATTTTGTCCAGAAGCAGAAGGTCCTGCCATACCCATAGGTGGTAGCTGGAGATTGAAGGTTTCAAGCTCTTTTAATACTTCTTTACGTACGTCTTTAAGAACGATGTTAAGGTTTTCAAGGACCTGCCCAGCCACACCATCTGTTTGTCTCAGCAGCCCAAGTAGAAGGTGCTCGGTTCCTACATAATTATGGTTTAAGCTTGCAGCTTCCTCGTTAGCATATTCAAATACCTTCTTTACTTTTCCTGTAAGAGCTGGGTCTCCATATACCTGAATCTCAGGACCGAATCCTACAAGTCTTTCAACCTCTGTTCTGACAATATCGTAATCGAGATTGAGGTTTCTTAAGACATTCACTGCGATTCCCTGTCCTAATTTGAGCAGACCTAGAAGGACGTGTTCTGTTCCAAGGTAATTGTGATTGAGACGTTGAGCTTCTTTTTTAGCCAGCTTAATGACCTGTTTTGCGCGGTTGGTGAATTTATCAAACATAACGCTGCTTCCTCTCTTAAGTATGACTTTTGATAATTGTATAGGCTATTTCTTTTTTTTGGCAAATTACGTGATGTTTATCAACTAAATTCTTCTTTTAACTGTAAAATTAGATACAATTATTTTGTTAAAAAGAACTCATCTGTAAGCTTTTTTTTGGTAACAGCCTCTTATTCCTTTAGCTGGCCTGTATAGAGCAAATTCATCTTAAAGCTAAGGGGTAAATAAGAAAAACTGGTTTTTTGTTAACCAGCGGCTTGTTTTGACTTCTGAAAATTCCTATTCTTTCCTATGATTTATGGGAAATCGATTCTAAGATAGATGGGTAATACGGGTAGTTTAGGAATGAGTAAAGATACATCTTGGTCTGTGATCAATACAGGGGTTGGCAGCGCTGAAGAAAATATGCGTTATGATGCAGAGTTAATAGAAGGGTTAAAAGATCTTCAGCACCCTGTCTTGCACCTTTATAGATGGAATGGAAGCTCTGCCACCTATGGACATTTTATAGACCCATTTTTATTTTTATCAAAGAATGGGGTAGAAAAAAGTGGACTGAATCTTGCCCGCCGTCCAACGGGGGGGGGGATTATTTTTCATCTCTGGGACCTGGCCTTTTCCGTTGCTATTCCCTCAGCTAGTCCTTATTTTTCAGTCAATACTTTAGAAAATTATGCTTTTGTCAATCAGGCGGTTTTAAGTGCTTCCAAAGAATTTTTACAAACAAAAGCCCAATTAGAAATTATTCCAGAGAATTTTCAAGCTACAGATGCATCTTGCACAAAGTTCTGTATGGCGCAGCCTACAAAGTATGATGTTGTACTTGATGGGCGCAAAATCGCTGGTGCTGCGCAAAGAAAAACAAAATATGGATTTCTTCACCAGGGTACGATTAGCTTAATGATGCCATCTAAAGAATATCTAAAGCAGGTCTTGCTGCCTAATTCTGCTGTGTTAGAGGCTATGGTTGCTAGTACCTATCCTTTAATGGGCTTTGATGCTCAAGCAGATCAGCTCGATCTGGCTAGAAATGATCTAGAGAACCTTCTTATTAAATATTTAACCAGAGACACGTAAATGAATCAAAAAGTCAGAACGGCGATAGAACCCACTCGACAAGAGAATTATCCAGAATGGTACCAGCAGGTTGTTAAAGCTGCAGATCTGGCTGAGCATTCGCCAGTACGTGGATGTATGGTTATCAAGCCATGGGGATATGCTATATGGGAAAATATGCAAAAGATATTAGATGGGATGTTAAAGGCTACAGGGCATCAAAATGCGTATTTTCCGTTGTTTATCCCACTGAGCTTTTTAGAAAAAGAGGCTCAGCATGTAGAAGGGTTTGCCAAAGAATGCGCGGTTGTGACACACCACCGGTTAGAAAAAAATGGGGAAGGCAAGCTAGTGCCGGCGGGTGAGCTTGAGGAGCCTTTGATAGTCAGGCCTACATCTGAAACGATTATTGGAGCAATGTTTGCAAAATGGATAGATTCTTATCGAGATCTTCCTCTTTTAATTAATCAATGGGCGAACGTAGTCCGATGGGAAATGAGAACGCGTATGTTTTTGCGCACCACTGAATTTCTCTGGCAAGAGGGGCATACGGCCCATGCAAATGCGGACCAGGCACTGGAAGAGACCATGAAAATGCTTGATATCTACGTAGATTTTATTCGCAACTACCTGGGTGTGCCCGTCATCAAAGGGGAAAAGACCCCTTCTGAACGTTTTCCAGGGGCCGTATCGACATTTACTGTTGAGGCCATGATGCAAGATAGAAAAGCTTTGCAGTGCGGAACATCCCATTTTTTAGGCCAGAATTTTTCCAAATCCTCTGGCATACGCTTTAGGGATGCAGAAGGTAATTTAGAGCATGCTTGGACCACATCATGGGGAGTCACCACGAGGATGATTGGTGCCTTAATTATGACCCATAGTGATGATGACGGGCTCGTGATGCCTCCTCGCATAGCCTCTTCTCACATGGTGATTATTCCGATTGCACACAAAGAAGAAACGAAAGCCGA
>CAMCLJ010000039.1 GCA_945875745.1 Chlamydia trachomatis | reverse complement strand
CCCAAGCCTGAAGAAGCCTTCGAAGAGATTAAAAAGTCGTTAGAAATGACGATGTCATTAGAGAAGTCAGAAAAACACATGTCCCATCGAGATTTTAAAGGAATCTTTAGAAGTGCTGCCTAAGGGCCTTAAAAAGTGGAACATCGAGTAAGTAACACAAAAAACTATTTATAAAGCCTTAACATCAGCGAGGTAAAATAGAAAGAAAATAGATAGGGGTATTTCTTTATGACACCTACTGCCATAAAATTATCAGAGATCACGCACGAAGGCACCTTTACAGCCTCTTTGAATCAAGCTGATCCCACTAAAGCCCGATTAACTTATACCCCTGCTGATGGTGGTCCACAAAGGCAATGGGATGTTCAACTCATCAACGGGGAGACTCATGCCTCTGTATTAACTCAAAATCAAGCTACAGCTATCGCTGATCTATTTAGTGAGGAGGCTTTCAAGACTGCTCTACTAGATGCCAAGCAGGTGCAACCTAACACTCCTTCTTTACAGATTAATGCATCACGGAACGGAACCGATCAGTGGGAGTGGAGCCTAAATGGAATTAGGGCCGGAAAAACGGTAACCGATAGCAAGATCTGCAGTGTATTTCAATCTGTATTTCCTAAAGATTGGGAAAAGAACCTACCCAAAGCTCCACTAACAAGCCCGCCACCTCTTGCGGCTGCAGCTGCCTCTTCTAGGAAGGGCTTTTCTACGGGTTGGCCAAAGGCTCAGGTCTTCAAAGGTGGAGTAACATCTGTTAAGGCTGAAGCTCGTATATCATCCGATACCCATTGTTTTACTGAAATGAAACGTTTTGGTGGTGCGGCTGATATCGTTCATGAGATTATGCAGACAAATCGAGGTGCTAAATGCGGAGTTATGATCGCTGCCAATAGTGGCCTTCCATGCGGCGCAGTAGGAAATGAGGGTGGAACGAAGGCACTTTTGAACGCTCGCACACAAGAAGAAAGCGTGGTGGCCAATGCTCTACTAACTCAATTCGGTCCGTATACCGCCGAACATAAAGCTGTTATGAAAAGCGCTTTAGATAAGGTATGGGGTATGGATGACGGCCCTAAAGGGGCATCGACAATGACTCACCAAGGAATTAATTTTACAAAGACTGAAGATTCAAATGACTATAATCAAACATACGTATTAAAGGATTGTCAGCTGAGTGCTATCAAAAAAGACTCGAAAGGAGAAAAAGAATTAACTCCTGGTACTCAACATCCTGTCACTTTATTTTTTGCCGATTCCGTTAATGCAAATCCTGAAAATGGCACACCTACAGGCACCATGCAAAGGACACTCAATGCCCGCTCTATAGATGACTATGACTTCTTTGTAGAATGCATAAAAACTAAGCTCCGCTCTTCTTTAGATGCTATGATCGCAGAAGGAATTACACACCCAATTTTAGCAAAACTCAGCTGCGGAATTTATGCAGGTCCTAAAGGTTCTGACCGCATAAACAGGATAAATCTGGAATTTAAGAATATTTTAGAAGAGGTTTTAACCGAACCAGTTCCCGGAGGAAAATCCGGCCTTACTCGTCGGGCTTGCTTTGAACAAGTCATTCTTGCAGATGTTTGCGGTAAACATGCAGGAAAGAAAGACACTGGTATCGGTACATTTATATCTCCTGCCGCAGCTCCAGCCGCAGAAGAGGATGGCTGGACTGCTAGTGGTGGGGTTGGTGGCTTGCACTTAGCTGGCGGTGGCGGTGGTGGGAGCGCTGCAAGCGCGTCAGTCCAGAGTATGCCTGACATAACAATGCCCTTAGAAGGTTTGCCAGTCATTCAACATCTACATACATACACAAGTCCGACTAGGGCTCAAATGCCGAAAGCTCAGAGGGTCAAGTCCCCTGTTGATCACCTTGTAATGAATTGGAAACAACACCCAGATGTAAACATTACCATTCGCAAACAAGATATCTTTAAAAGTGATGCTCAGGTGATTGTCAATGCTGCCAACACCTCTCTCGGTGGAGGAGGCGGTATTGATGGAGCGATCCACAAAAACGGCGGGCAATCATATGCGACGGAACACGGCAAGCTACGAACGGGATACAAAGGGGCATATCCTCAAGGATTTGCAGCAATCATTCCTAGCGGAGACCTGGCCAAAGGACCGAAGGCAATTCAAAAGGTAATTGTTGTGGCAGCACCAAAAGGGGACAGCAAGGCTACTGGGGAAGGTGGTGATCTGCTACTAGCAGAACATAATAAAGAAGATGCACTCTATAGCTGCTACTTCAACAGTCTATGCCTTGCAGAACTACAGGGGCATAAAAGTATTGCATTCCCTTCTTTAGGAACAGGGGAATTTCAATACCCTGTAGAAGAAGCAGCTCCGATTGCTCTCAAAGCTATATACGACTTTCTTGAGTCACGAAAAAATGAGCTATTTAGAGAGGCTAGTATCAAAACAATTTCAATCCATTTTCTACCAACTGAAGAGGATGAAGTTACATTACAGCCTTATATTGATGCATGTAGTGGATCCTGAACTACTGAAAGATAGATAGTGTATCGAGCTAAGCCTGCAACAATCGATCCCTTAGTTTTTCTTTAAATGAGAAAACACCAAGGGCTTAAGCGGGGTAAGAAGCAAAAGAGATGCTGTTATGTAACCTTTTGCAATTTCTGAAAATCTAATCGATAACCTTGTTTATCTTGTCCGTTGTTTTTATTCTTATAGAGTCCTTCTGTCCTTACCTTCTACTAGATATAAAGAGTTACCTTAAGGGATATATCAACAGATCAGATCCTATTGTTGTAGGTAACCAAGTGATAGCAGTTGCAATCAACTACAGGGTGATATAAAAATTTTTACTCTCTTTAGTGTATACCAAACCAGAGAGTATTGTATGCATACTAGCTCTTCTATGTTTCAAGAGATCCCTAATTTCCCAGCGCTATCAGAGCTATTCGATATGGAAAAAACAGTGCGCAGGAAGGTGATGACAACACATGGCGCGCGGGTCTTTCAAATGGATATTGCTCCGTCCAATCGAAAAAAGATCCAAGATCTCTTTGAAAACCTCTCGCTCCAGTGCAAGAGCTATGAATACGCAAGCATCTCGATGGCAGAAAGGGTGCATGATCTAGGGCTGAGTATAGAAAAAGCTGTTGCATCTAAAAGCTCAGAGCTGTCTTCTGACTTATTTTATCAGATGGTAGCCTCTATAAACAAGCAACTGATACGGATAAAAATCCTTTTGCACATCGACGGGGCTTTAACAAGTGTATATGCCCTCATGGAAAAACGACTAGAAGCCTTCAAATCCTTCGGATATGTAAGTTATCCTGTTGTAGCTGAAAGCTCTTTGGCAGAGCAAGCAGTCTGCAGAGCTATTGCAGCCATGCCACAACTGCTCACTTTGATTACACTCAATGAACACGACTGCTCTTTTCAAGTAAATATCTCTAAGATTACAGAGGGTTTTAACGCTTTTGATTACGATACAACAGGCAGTGAATTTGACCTTGCCATGCTAGATATTGCAAGCCTATTTGCCTTTGATAAGGAATTAGGGATCATCACAACAAATAGGATCATCCCCAAAGAGATGGTAAGCCAGATGATGCTCAGCCACAATCCATCTGTAGAACAAATTGGCCAGCTATTATTTGTCTGTTATATTTGCCAGCATGAGGTGTTTGAAGAAGACCTCAATTATATGATGGCCCAGCCTCTTTTTACTGTAGCTATGCCCCTTTCATCTAAATTCTGGAAGGTACCTGTTTCCGACAACATCTAAGCCTGCGATCACCCCAAACTTAATACCGATGACTGCCCTACCGTGGGCAGCGGGTAAAGAACAAGGTAGCGCCCCTTATCTTAAGGAAAATGATCATCAAAAGAGATATGTATGCGGCAGCAAAAAAGCCTTTTATCACCATTTTACTCTCCCCTGCTGACTGCGCAGAATTTACAGGCTATACACAAGAGATCGCATGCAGCTATTATGACTTAATCCTTCGGATCGAAAGTGCTGTTGGAAAATTTCTTCCTCCCCATCTCAAACCCCAAGGAGAAAAGGATCTTTGTATCAAAGGGCTGATAGATCACCTCAGCCCCTTAGTCATAGAATCGGGGCTTACAACAAATTGGCAAATGGTGACGATCGATTCCAATGGCTTTTGCCCCTCTTTACTAAGCTTTTCTCACATGATAGATAACTTCTTCTGTTTTAAGAAAATATCCCCGCCTGCCCAATTTCAGACCCCAACTACCCCGCCTAAAGCAAAAAGGGAAAGAATAGTGAAGGCAAGGCAGATCGAGGCTAAGGGGGCCTGTCCTCTAGAGCCTCAGTCTGTGATTGCATTAGACACAAGAGCCATTACACCCGATCCAATTACCCGATTGCTTGAGACAACCAAACAGATAAGAGCTCAGCTGACGATTGCTGAAAGAGTAGCGGTATGGTTTTATTCTGATACAAGAGCGGGCCTAAGAGCCCGAGGCATGGGTCACAATTCAGCTGCCGAGCAACAAAAGATGGTGAGCACCTACAGATTCCCAGAAGATATTCTTATCCTGGCGCTAGACCCTCATTTTTCAAAAAAAACCCCTTGGACAGAGAATCCACAGCACACAGTCTATCAAAGCTGCATCCTCATCGATGGAAAAAAACACGTGTTAGAAGCAACTGTTGATCCGCAGTCGGTATTATACCACCTATGTGCCAGGCCAATTGCTAAATGGCAAGACTACTTCTTAACAAGCAGTGATTTCCCCACACTATCTCAACAAATTGAAGAGAGCCTTGCAGGACCCAAGGCTTTATCTACAACACAACTCTGCTGGAGCAAAGAGGGCAATGCTCAATTTACCTTTGAGGATAAGACTTATGAACTGATCCAGCTGTATACACCTTATTGAGATGGGGCGGCTGTGCGGATCGTTTTTTTCATAAAGCTAAAAATAAGGGTAATAAACAAAGAGATACCCACATACTTCATCATATAAAATGTGTCATTGAGCGCCAGAGCATTTGCTTGGGTATCTAGCTGCTGTGATAGCTCGGCATTGGCCGCGTGTCCTTTGAGACCTAAAAGAGCTGCTTTATAAAAAAATGTCGATGTAGCCTCTGAAAATACAGTCAGCTGCGATCCGAGCCTTTCATGGAAAAAGACACTTCTGCGCAATACCACTGTAGAAAACACTGCAGAACCAAGCCCTATCCCTAGACAGCGAACAAGGTGAAATGTAACGATCTCTTGCTGCTTTTCATAAGGGTTCATATTTTCTGCGCTCATTCTAGACAAAGCATATACAAACAAAGCCAGGCTAAATCCCCCCATGGTCCTAGAGACTGCTAAACGCCAAAAATCGATTTGTATCGAAAAGCCACTTGCAAATTGTGAAGAGCAGATCAGTAAAATAATGGCTGCAAACAGCCAAATCCGCGCATCGAATTGATTCATTTTACCGACCATACATACCAAAACCAAAACTGCAAAGAGCATGTGCGCAAGTAAAAGAATAATCCACCAAGGGGTAAATGTCACGTCAAAGGTAAGCCAGAATCCAAGCATGCTAATCAAACCGAAATAGCAGCCAAATAAAACGGCTAAATGGATCATAGACAGGGAAAATTTCCATCGCTTAAATAAAGATAGATCTATAACAGGACTTACATGTTGCAAATCCCATACAATATATAAAATTAAGGTGAGGGCACCTATAGCAAAAAGAGATAAGATTAAAACTGAACGATCCCAATCGAGATACTGGCCTAAGGTGATGGCTGTTGTAATAGAGAAGATAGAAATAAAAAATAAAAGATATCCGACAAGATTGAAACCTGTCATTGGTCTGTCTATCGAGACATCTTCTAAGTGACGATATAATAGAAGGGATAAAACAATCAATATAGGTAGTGGCAAAAGAAAAATCAACCTCCAATGATATTCATAGGCGATCACCCCGCCAAAGGTCGATCCTAACACAGGAGAAATCACCGATGTACCAAGGACATACTTCGATAGACGATTTTTTCTATCGTCAGGGGTAAAAGCAAGCAGGATGATCGTTGCAAGAGGTATTAATGGGCCGCCAACAAACCCTTGCAAAAACCTCAGAACAACCAGCTGCCAGTAACTGCTGACTGCCCCACACAAAGTGGTGATCACACCAAAGAGAAGAAAACACAGCAGCAGGCTACGACGGGGACTGAGCCTCTTTAAAAGAGGCTTTGTAAGAGGGATCGCTAAGGCATTGCCAAAAGCATAAAAGCAAATCAAATAATGAGATAAATCTCTAGAACCACCAAGAGAGCTGATCATATAGTCCCCTGATAGGACAGGAACAGTAAAGCTTACGGTGGCATATAATAAAACCATGATCAGGGCAAAGGTCATCCCCTTAGAAAGCTGGTATGTCATGGCTCTCTAAGGTATGTTGACTAAAAGGGGTATAGAGATATTCTTGCAAAAGAGGGTCCATGTTGCTTTCTATAATCTGTTGAATAAAGGCTTTATCCCCTATCTCTTCTTTTTTAAAAATGGGTGTTTCATAAAGTGGAGATCCAGCGGTTGATACAGGAACTATTAACCCCTCTTGTTCTCTTGTATCTGTGGTAGCCTCGGTCGAGAGGCCAATGCGTAAAGGATGCTCTTTGAGCTGCTCTTTGTCGAGCGATACACGGACAGGAAGCCGTTGTACGATTTTAATCCAGTTACCAGAGAGATTTTGTGGTGGCAGTAAAGAGAAAGCATTACCTGCTCCACCGGGCATGCCTATAATCCTACCGTCAAAAATCACATCATCGCCATAAAGATCTACCGTTATTTTCACAGGCTGCCCCAGGCGCATCCTTTTCATTTGCGTCTCTTTATAGTTGGCGTTGATCCATATCTGATCTAGGGGGATCACACTTAAAAGGGGGGTTCCAGACTCTACCCACATCCCCACCTGAATCGTTCTTTGGGCTGCCAGACCCTCTACAGGGGAATAGATTTTACACCGGTAGAGCTTGACCCAAGCATCTCTGACTGCATCGGCAGCAGATAGAACCGATGGATGCTGCATAATGCTTACATTTTGTACTGCCGCAAGAGCTTTATCATAGAGTATCTCTGTCATCTGCAAAGAGAAGAAAGTAGATCGCAGATCGGCGATGGCATGCTCGAAGTCCTCGACAGAGACGCCACCTTCAGCAATCACATTCTGTCTATGTTCGTAGTCTTGCGCTTTTTTAATGAACTGGGCTTTTTTCATTTCGATCTCAGAGCGGTAGGCAAAGACTGCATGGATCATCTGACACACTTGACGAACAGTATTGGAAAGACTCTCTTTGGCTCGATCAAGTCCGATTTTAGCATCGGTCTCATCGAGCTCTATCAGCAGCTGCCCTTGCTTTACTAAAAAGGTGTCATCGGTATGGATAGATGTTAAAAATCCTGAGTGCAAAGGAGTGATATAAACCTGGTTACCTTCGACGTAAGCATCATTGGTATATTCTTTATAACGCCATACAATAAACCAGTAGACAAAGGCGGCAGCGGCAACAAGGGTGCAGGCAGAGAGATACCAAAAAAAGAGTTTCTTTTTTTTAAGATCCATTAGTGATCTCCCCTGGTGCTTGTATAGGCATATATTCAGAGCTATAGCCTCCACCTAAAGATTTGATGAGCTTGATCGATGCCACATACTGATTGTATAAAAGAGCTATGTCTTCAAGCTCTTTTTGAGCCAGCGCAATCCCCTTAGCATATACAGATAACACATCGTCAAGCCCTTTAGTATGGCGAAGCTCAACGAGGTTGTATAGATCGGATGCTTCTTTGACGATTTTCTCTTGGAGCTCTTTTTGTTTATAAATACTTTGTGCATACACAATCACGTCAGCTACTTCTTTTGTGCTTTGTAAAATCTGCTGGTTATATTCAAAGACTGCTTGATCAAACGCTGCTTTTTTTGCTCTGACATTTGCCCGGATTGCGCCAGCTGTAAAAATAGGCAGGTGGATTGCCGGCTTCAATGCAGCAGTTGAACTAGACTTTTTAAATAAAAGGGAGTAAGCAATGCTTTCAAGACCTGCAAGACCGATCAGATTGACATTGGGATAAAAATCTGCTTTTGCAATCGCTACATCTTTGCTTAAAGCCTCAACGCGCCAAATCTGGGCCATAAGATCTGGGCGCCTGGCAAGCAAATCAATGCCAAGACTCTCTGGCAGGGTAAGCTGAAGTGGCAGTGATGAGATCTGCTCATCGATCTCAATCTGATGATCTGGTCCCCGTCCCACCAGGATGTTGATCAGATGTTTATCGACCTCTATCTCTTCTTCTATGGCAACAAGAAGCTTTTGTGCTCCGTGATAGTCTTCAGCACCGACTAAAGGAACAAGCTTGGAATACAGGGCTTTGTCTTTTAACAGCCTTTGCAGACTATAAATTTGATAACTGAGGTCAGTGAGTCTTTTCAATACCTTGTGTTTTGTTATGTTTGTTTTTAAAGCAAAATACGCTTGGGCAACAGCTGTTGTCGTGATCAGCTCTACCTGGGCAGCTTCTGCCTGATCGGCTTTTGCTTGCCCCAGTGCTGCTCGAAATCCGTTGAGATTTTTAGACCAGAAATCAAATTCATACGTAAAAGAAAGGGATAAATCAACGAGGTTGGCTCCGATGGGAATCTTGGGATTAAAGGCTCTATAAAGACCGTTATGACTTAAATACTGCCATGTCTCTGTCGCATCAAAAAAAAGTAAGGGAAAAAGCTGGGCTCTTACGACTTTGGCATTTTGCCTTGCAAGCTCGACTTTTTTTTGTATGCTTTGAATCGATGGATTGTTATCAATTGCCTGCTGCATTAATAAAGCCAATGCAGAGTCGTTATAGATATGCCACCACTGTTTTTCAGGCCAGGCCCCTTCCTGAAAATAGCCACTATTAATACCTTGCTTGGCTGTGCTAGCTATTGTAGGAACCTCTAAAAGATTCTGCGTGAGCTCTTGTTCTGTAAGAGATAAACAAGAGCTCAGCAAGAGAAGAGAAAAACAAATGATTTCTTTTTTAAAAGAATACATGCAATTAATTAATTAATATTGATTACCTCTTAGTAATTCATTTTATTTAATTAATCAATACGATTCATTTATTTCTCATTGACTCCTAAAAGCTCAACTTCAAAAATCAATGTTGTATTAGGACCGATTTCAGGACCGTAACCCTGTTCCCCATAGGCTAAATAGGAAGGAACAAACAGCTGCCACTGATCTCCCACTTTCATCATTTGCAGAGCCTCAGACCATCCAGCAATCAGTTTGCCCAAAGGAAATTTTGCAGGCGCTCCCCGATTTAAAGAACTATCAAACACCCTACCATCAATAAATGTTCCCTTATAATGTATGGTTACATCATCAAATAAAGTCGGTTTTTGTCCAGATCCTGTTTTTAACACCTGGTACTGAAGACCAATGGGCAGCACTATAACCCCTTCTTTCTGCTTGTTGAGCTGAAGGAAATCATCTCCCTGTTTTTTATTCTCTTGAGCAATCTGTCCGATATGCTGCTTTTGTTGTTCTTCTACCTGCTTTCTAAGAGCCATTAAAATCGAGCGAACTTCTTCTTGAGAAAGCTTGGCATCCTGGCCGAGCAGGCCGTCTGCAAAACCCTCTTGCATCAAAGTCATATCGGTGTCTGCAAACTGCTGTTTTAAATTTCTTCCCGTTTCCAATCCGATACAATAACTCACTTTTTCTTTCGTAGAATTCATATAAGACTCCTGTTTGTCATGATAGGTATGTTTATATAATGGATTGGTGTTTTCACCTACAACTGGATTATTTAAAAAAAGATGTTCTAGAGCCCACATATCTCAAGGCAAATACCCGCCAGTGTCTTATACCTGTTATTTGGTGGGAAGTAGGTGAATATAGCCTTTAGATGGTAAAATCTTTGGTTGCTCTACCCCCTAATATAGGATGTTTTATGAGCTGGACAGCTTCTCCCAATAATTCGTTAATCGATGCTTTAAGAGCACTTACCCCTGATAGCTTAAAAAACACCTTGAGATCTTGGATTAGCCAAGGAAGGATTGAATTTAGAATTTTTAGATTCTAAAGCTTTTAACCTCTTTGCCTCAGATATGATCATATTTGCGGACTTGTTCTTTCACAGGTAATACATGGGTTGGGAAATGCCGTATTGTCGGCAGAGATCCTCGACCTTCATGCCAGCCTATCCTTCTGAGAGGATTTTGATAATTTGTTCTTCTCTGAATCTATTTTTCATAGTCCGTGTCCTTTTGGGTTAAGTCGTTTATCACCAACCTCTAATCTGGGATGGACTAATTTTTGGGGATCAGGTCAAGTTCATAGAGGAGAAATCAACAAACAGCAATGCAACCTTTGTGCCGAAAAATTCCTACTTTAGAACGAGGCTTTTTAATGCGAATTTCAACCTCACACCCCAGCAAAAAGAGATAGTGCATAAGAGCGTCAGCACTAAATGCTGAGAGTTTTCCTGAAACAAGCATGGATACTTTGGATTGAGAAATCTCAAGTTTTTTTGCGACTTCCTGTTGAGATAACCCACTTTTTTTAATAAGCCCGCTCACTTGGTGCAATAGTTTAGCTCTGGCCAATATCTCTTCTGATTGCTTTCTTTCAAGAGCTTCAAAAATATTACCTTCTGTAACTTCATAATCAGGTTCTTTGCTCATAGGTCTCCTTTTTTCTTTTTCCAATGCTTGTACAATTCCTCGCCTAGCTTGAGCCTGGAGTGAATCAAATCCATATCTTGCTTTGGGGTTGCGCTACCTTTTTTGCTCTTTTTCTGAAAGGCGTGGAGCACAACCACCACTTCCGAGAATCGAACTGTATAGACCACCCTAAACGTATCACCCTTGTGATCCTGAACTAGCTCTATAACATTTGCGTTCCCAAGCCCACTCAAAGTCTTTCCTATATCTGGGTACTCTCCGATCTGTGCTTGGTATAATCCAAATCCAAAATCGTCTATCACATCAGACGGCATCTCTAAGAGATCTCTTTTGGCCGACGCCACCCATAGTACTGGGCGGGGGCCTGACTCTCATCCATTCTTTCTCCTGATTATATTAATATTGATATTAATTAAGTATGAAATGTTGTGCAAACCTGACAATCATAGGCCAAAATAATCCATTATATCAAGAATTTTTTAAGTGTTAATAGGCCGTTTGCCTTGTAATCCCAAAGTCCCTAGCAACCCTAGTTTTGGGTATCCCTCTCAAGGCAAATACCCGTTTACCTGCAAAATCTCAAAAGCTGTATGTTATAAGCATCTGATTTACAATAAGATCAATTCTCTTTTCCATTAAACCTTTACATGGTAAAATCTTTGCTTTCTCTACCCCTAATATAGGATGTTTTATGAGCTGGACAGCTTCTTCAAATAATTCGTTACTCGACTCTTTAACGGCGCTTGCCCCTGATAGCTCAAAAAACACTTTGAGGTCTTGGATTAGCCAAGGAAGAATTGATGTAGAAGGAAAAATGATCAAAGACCCTAAATTTGTGGTGAAAAAAGGCTCATCTATTGTTTTAGGGGTCAGAAAGCAGTTTATCAATTACGGTATCGAGATTTTACATGAAGATAGGTCAGTGATTGTCATCCATAAACCAGAAGGATTGCTAAGCGTTGGTACTGACTACTCCCCTTTTAAAAATGTCCACGGCTTTTTAAAAAGACGAGCTCCTGGCAGAACCGTATATCCGGTACACAGGCTTGATAGAGAAACCTCTGGTGTGATGATGTTTGCCTATACCGAAGATGCAAAAGATCACCTTAAAAAACAATTCGAGATGCACTCGATCCAAAGGGAATATATCGCAATTGTAGAAGGGACTCTATCTGAGAGCAAAGGGACATGGAGAAGTTTTTTAGTAGAAGATGAAAGATACCATGTTAAGAGTACAACGCAAGATGCAGGCGGTAAAGAGGCGATCACCCACTACACAGTAATGCAAAAAAACAAATTTACATCGATGATTAAATTAAAGCTTGAGACAGGCAAAAAAAATCAAATTCGGGTCCACTGTTCAGAGGCGGGATATCCTGTAGTTGGGGATGAAAAATACGACTCTAAGTGTATAAAGCCACCCAGGATGTATCTTCATGCAGCGCTCCTTGGCTTTATCCATCCAGACACAGAAAAACCCCTCCTATTTGAGCGGCATCCCTCACCGGACTTCTTTGCCGGTATGAAAAAGAAAATAGGGATCGATCCTTTGGAGCAACTAGGCAAAGAATAGCCTAATTACTATTATCCAGCTGATGTGATAAAGACTTAGAAAGTGGGATCATATTTTTTTGCATTCGATAAAAAAAATATGATCTCAAAGACAGCTTATAACCTACTCATCAGATCCATCTTCAGGCCCCTACTCTTTCAACCTCAAGAATACCTAATTTATGTAAGATACCTATAGCCCCTATAGTTGTTGGAACTGTTGGAACTGTTGGAGAAAGTGGGATGTCCCAGGCGTCTGTAAGCTTGTCACCTTCTAACTGAAGCCAGCAAATTGAAGCATTAAAAAGAGCCATGTCAGGTGCCCCACCCTCCTTCACCTGCGCTGCATAATATTGTTTTACCTTTTCAATGACTCTATCTACTGTAAAGTGGCGGAAAAAAATCTCTGCTAATTTATTTAGATTTTTTTGAGATAAAGTCGATGAAATACATTCGCTATGTAAGTCAAATTCTACAGCATCTCTTAGACCAAGATGCACACCAAGCATATTTTTAAGATAGATAGATTGATGTGCCAGCTGAGAGACGTCGCGATCTGCTTCAGTTGAAGTCATCTCCCGCATCATATGATTATGACCTGAAAAACCATCTTCCATCAGACGTCTGATTTGGTCTTCGATATCTACTGCTAGTTGCTCGATCGGTTCAACCTCAGCCGGCCCTATTGCATATTGAGAGTGTTTGTCTAAGCGATTATAAAACCCGATCAGGCCTTCCAATTTCCCTTTAGAACAGTTTTGTACTGAAGAAGAAAAGGCAAGTAAAACGTATTCTTGTTCTGATAAGCCCCCAGCCTCCGGCGGGTTATTAGATCGCGCTAATATATATCCTAAAATGGCAAAAGGATAAGCCCTTTGGATTGGGACCTCATCAGGGAGTGCAGAGGAAAATAACTCTGCAAAAAATCCATCTTTCAGATTTCTACATAACCCATGCAACGAGTCTTGCGCATCCAATTGAGCCAGGCAGGCTTGTCTATCTTCTGGAGTCATCACATCGATGCGAGCCTTCATACGATCGGCTAAGTCTGCAAATGGTGGATTCGGCAACTCTCTGCCAGCTAATTTCTCCATTACCTGAGCTCTTGGAATTGTTTTTTGGACTGTTGTTTGCATTTGAGCCACATTGAACCGGACTCTTAATCCTTCTATTTCTGCCCAAGGGGTCTCTATAGCAGGATGAGATTCAGAAGCAGCTATGAGTCTTTCATAGATAGTGTATGGTGATTGTGGAACTGTTGAGTTAGATGCCCCACGTGTGTATGCTATCCACAAATCTAGATTATTCCCATGATAGAGACCATTAACCCTGTAAGGCCCATTCATCTGCTGAACCCAGAAATCTGCAGCGAAACGACTCGTCAAGTTCGTACATTGCTGCTCCGCAAAATCAATTGTTCTCAATCTTAGAACAGGATTTTGCTGAAATAGATATGTCAGCATTTGAGATGGCGTGCCATGCAAATCTGCAGTTCTAATCCCTCGAAATTCGATCTCCGGGATAAAGTAATCTGTGATGATTTGATCTCTAGATGCTGGTGGTAAAATGACAAATAATTGCATCCAGTTAGCAATCCGTGCCTTGCGCCCCTGATCATCTGTCATACCGAATAAAACCCCTATCCGCTCATTCCATTCAGACCATGCCTCTTTCGGTTGGCTTAAGAAAACTTTCCACAGATTTTCTATATCTGCATGATCTGAGAGCTGCTGCGCTAAGGGATTAATTTTACGAAACAACTCATCACGGTGAGCCTTGGGCATAACCAATAAGGTTTTTAAAACCTTGAGCATTTCGTGGAGATCGGTAAAGTGGGTAAATACCTCGGTCATCAGATGAAACAACAATTCGGGCTCTAATCGAGATAGGTGGTCGAACACCCCATTTTCTAAAGGGGAACTAGTGGGGCAGGATAACAATCTGTGCATTAAGAGGGTAATTTGTTTCTTTCGCGACTCATCATCTGCAGAAAGAGCGAATAACACCCCCATGCGCTCATTCCATTCAGCGTGTTTTTCTCTTGATTGCCTTGAGAAGATCTCACGTAGCGCACCAATAGCCTGAAAATCCGAAAGCTGCTGCATTAACCCGATAGTCTGTCTGGCAAACTCAACACCTTGTCTGTCGTAATCATTCAACAAATCTCTTAAGAACAGCCTCGTTTGGTGCGGAACGCTGATTTTTGTTAATACTTGTGTAATAAGTATATCAAATAGTTCAGGATCTAATTGGCTTATTTTTTTGAGTAAGCCCATTCCTTCATATCTGGAGCCGATACCTTCAGAGAGTAATAATATATGCATGCTGACAGTGATCTTTTCTTTTAAGAGTGGATTATCTTTATGTCGATCGAATAAAGAAACCATCATAGGATGCAATGCTTGCCAATGGAGGGGACTTGCTGTTGCCACCGTCAAAGCGAGGTTTTCTTCGGAGACAGAATTTCCAAGCAGCTGTAATACAGGGATGATATATCTGATATAATTTTCACGATTGGTTTCATCAAACTGCAAAAAATGGTTACAGACAGCCCTCTTTACTTGATCGCCCTTCAAAGTTGGTATTACATCGGTAAGTAGCTGGTAAAATACAGGAATCGATTCATCTGGAATTCTTGCTGCCTTATCCCATAATCTTAAGCTTTTAATTGATGTAACAATCTGGTGAATGATGCCCTGATCACCCCTTGCCTCGTTAAATAAACCAAGGATTAGTCGGGTTAATTCACCTCTTACCTGTTGATCTAACCACAACAAAATACGGATGAGCTCTCGAATCGAGCCCTCATCTGGGGTCTTTATGATCACTCTCCAGATATCTTGCAGATAGCCCATTTGCTGATTTGGGGTTGGATATAAGAGAACATCAGACAATATAGCCAGCTGCAATCCTGGATCGGTAACCTTTTGCAATACATCGATCATCCTTGCATGAAATTGTGGGCGATTTTCAGAATGTAATTTCTCTAACAAATCAAAAACGTGAGCTCTTATGAGTGAATCCGCCGAATGTCTCATAAGATCAGGGGTAAATTCCATGATTTGATC
>CAMCLJ010000038.1 GCA_945875745.1 Chlamydia trachomatis | reverse complement strand
CAGAAATAGCAATTGGAGTGGATACTGGTTATCAAGGCCTGCAAAAAATACATGCTCGAACCCTGATACCCAAGAAGAGAAGCAAAAAACATCCTCTATCTAAAGAGGATAAGGAAAGGAACACGGATCTATCTAGAAAAAGAGTTCTTGTTGAAAATGTGATAGGAATGTTGAAGCGTTTCAAAATTATCTCGGATCGCTATAGAAATCGTCGTAAAAGATTTGGGCTTCGCTTTAATCTACTGGCTGGTTTGTACAACTTTGAGCTTGAAAATTGAGTTTTGAAAGAAGTCTAATAGATGTTTCATCACATCTACATAATTTTGCTGATCTTCTCTAGCAGTTTGCATAAATCGCATAAAAAGAAGCTCTTGAAGCGCCGTCTTTTGAGCTTGCTCAAATCTTGGTAATACATCAGCAATCAGCTCATATAATATCGGAACAGAGGCAATACCAAGTCCTTCATGGAATAACAGGGGTTGAGTGATAATGTCTATGGCTTGAGTAATCTGTTGCTTAACGAGAAGATCATCTGCTGCTCGATCAAATAAAGCAGAAAGAGATCGAATCCAAGCGAGGCGGAACCTTGCATCCTCTGCCCTCGATAAGTTGTTGATCAGCTGCCTTCTTGACCCATCATTTGACAGCTTTCTGATCACTGAAGTTAGCTTGCCTAGACACTCAATCCGCTCATTTTCATTGATTGGAACATGCCCTATAAATCCTAGAGCCCCGTCGTTTAGAAGGAGCATCCGCACAAGATCTCTCTTTAATGCTGGATCTGCAACCTGATGATCACAATCCATCATCCTGCTATGAAATTGGGGACGCTGCTCAACATTGAATTTACCTAACCAATCAAACACTTTTTCTTTGTCAAACTCATCTGGACACATCCTCATCAAATCAGGAGTCAATGTCTGGAACCCTCTCACTGAGTAAAGGTGAAGGGCAAGAGAGATAATCTAACAAATCATAGGGATCGATATTTTTATCCACCAGCTCTCTTATCAGACAGACTTTATACATCCTGTATCCTACATATAAGACAACAGGGATAACAGCAGTAGAGGACCCTATAAAAGAAACACTAAGAGATGCTGCAGATAGAGTTAATAGAGTGATTTTTCTTTTCGACCATACCACCCCACCTTCCAAGCTATCGCATGTAAAACGACGAAAAAGTGCAAGGAAGTGATGAGGCTATATTCGGATCGTTCCGCGCCCCTCTCTAGTTGCAATAAGAGCTCCTCGCAGCTCAATCAAAGGCGAGCACAAAGAGTAGAGAGTAGCTTTTGGATATGTAAACGGTGTAGTTAGATATTTCATAATGTGTAACCTGGTAAAATAATGGAGGAAGACTTTATGCCAAGACAAGGTAATAAAACCAGGGTTTTCTATTTTAACAGGAAGAACAAATATAGGATCTACCTCCATTAGCTAAAGGGTAATGAATTGAAAGAAGAGCTCTTTCTTTTTTTATAAGATCTCTGTAATGTGAGTAAAAACAGACCATCTACTCTAAAGTCGGATGGTCTAAAGTAGGTCGCTTTATTATGTCTATCTCTTGGATTTTTTTACTTCTAGCAGGATTCTTTGAAATCTGCTTTACCATAGCCCTAAAGTTTAGTGAAGGATTCACCAGACTCATTCCAAGTATCGTTACAGTCATCTTTATTGTACTGAGTTTTTTCTGTGTCTCTCAATCTATGAAAAGCATTCCTATTGGAACAGCATATGCTGTCTGGGCAGGGATCGGTGCTGCAGGCACTGTGGTATGTGGGATTATTTTTTTTGGTGACTCATACCATATTATACGTCTGGTCTCGATTATGCTTATCATTATCGGAATTATTGGACTTAAGTTAGTACAGATGGATTAAACTAGATTATGCTCAGTTTATTTTTTGGGACGGTTAGCGCTTTCTTAGCGATAAGGCAGTGTATCATTTTATCCTACAGAAAATTCTCTATCTTCTCCCTGCTGATCATACTGTGTTTTTCATGTGTTACATGGATTGCTGCCCCGCAAGCGATCCGCTCATTTCGCCTCGAGCATTTTCTTTGGCTGGTATCGATCTTTGTTGTTTGGCTGTGCTACGATATCTACTGTTTAAAAAAAAACTCGTTTAAGCTCTCCCCCTTGCGTCTATTTCTGAGTTTGATCTTTTTTACCCTTAGCGCGCTCTATCTATCATGCATTAAACTCCCTCATTTATACATAGCAGATTCCATATTACATATTCAGACGACAAACGAAGAAAAAGAGCAAAGTGTTACATGGAAATCCCCTACGGGCCCCTTGCAAACAGCCACACTTAGAGCCCGCAGGATAAAGATTGCAGATACAAAGGGAAGGGATCTATTTGATGGATATCTGTATGGAGATATGGCCTGTTTAAGAGTGCAACTCATTAGCTTTCCAACATGGATGCACAGGATCGGTTTTCCCTATCTTTGGAAGGCAGATATGATCTCTTCTGATTACTTGCTCGCCGAGAGAAAAAAACAACTGCCGCATGATGCTTTTGCTTTAGATTCTTATACTTCATCCTTTTGGGACATGGTGGCTTGGCGTTTTTGGCAAGAAGGTTTTTTTCTTAAAAAAATACCCTCATGGATTCAAATGACATCCCTTGTATCGACTCATATTCCTTTAGTCGACTTAGAAGGCAGCACTCTTAAACAATCGTACACAGTTGAGCTATTGAAAATTGAATCGATTCCAACAATTCAACTAGTACCTATAAAAATAGAAGACTAACCTTGAGAGGCCTTGAGAAGGCGGTTCATTAGATCATGTTGTTTCTGAATCGAGCGATCGCATAAAGCAAGAACTTCAGCTACTGCCAAATCATCAGCATGCCTTAATGCAGCATACAATCCATTGCTGCTTAAGGGGGCGATCTCTACAGAAGAGCTCTCAGCTACCTTCTCATTACAAAGAAGCAATCGGTAAAGCACAGGCTGTGTCTGCAAATACCTTTCGAGATCTGGCAAAGCAAAAAACAAACGAACAGAGGCTTTCGGCGCATAGTGTCTGTATTTCATCCCAGGAGATAAGATCGGGCCCTGATGGGTCTCATCATAAGAGGCAAGTCTTACCTTTTTCTTTAATACTAAAGAGATCTCTTCGGCGGTAATCTTGCCAGGACGGAGCACCACAGGCTCATCCCCTATAATGCTCACAACAGTCGATTCTAGTCCGATAGAAGAAGGAGGGCTTATGAGAACCGCTGCAATACGCCCCTGAAAATCATCGAGCACATGCTGGTAACTGGTGGAGCTAGGTCTTCCAGAAATATTGGCAGAGGGGGCAACAATCGGCTCTCCTAGCTGCCTGATAAGCTCTAAAGCTACTGGGTGTTTTGGCATCCTTACCCCGATGGTTGATAGCCCAGCTGAGGCGAGCAGAGGGACGTTAGGATGCTTAGGCAGAATAACAGTTAAGGGGCCTGGAAAAAAAGCCTCTGCTAAAAGATAGAAGTCCTCTGGGATATCAATTGCAATATCATGGACCTGCTCTATATCGCTGATATGAGCAATCAAGGGATTATCAGAGGGTCTACCTTTGACCTCAAAAATTTTTTTAATTGCTCCTTCAGAAAAAACAGGGGCTCCTAGACCATAAACAGTTTCGGTTGGAAACGATACAACATGCCCTGTTTTTAAGTAGTCTACAGCCAATGCAATCTCTGTAGCATCGAGAAGCTCTGTATGATATGAATCGAGCATCTGTTTCCCCTATTCTAAACCCATTTTATTGAATCTATTATGTCATCTAATCATGTTTAATTACATCCAGAAACAAAATATAAGGCCTCTTCTCTCCAATAAATAACAGCTATAGCTAACCGGTTTGTATTATCTGCTTTAAATTATCCGAAGAGCTTACTTAAATTTTAAATAACTAATTTAAAAAATATAATTTATGCAAACATCTTTTTTTTGTAAAAAAGAGGACTTTGAAAAAAGTCAAATTGATTTTACCGACATCTTACCATAGAAAAAACCAGCGATCGAAAACAATATAAAATTCCTTGGAATCTAAATCTCTCATCCTCTAAGATCGGCTCAAATATCGTTCAAACAAAATATAGGAAATACAGATGAAGAAAACAGGATCTTTAGTCCTTATTTATGGAGTAGTCGTGTTGGTAGGAGGAGTGATTGGCCACTATAAATCACAAAGCATGGCTTCGTTAATCAGCGGGATTACCTTCGGCACCCTTTTAATCCTATCAGCAGTGGCTCTAATAAAAAAGAAACATTGGGCCCAGTGGATAGCCCTATCTCTTGCTTTCCTTTTGGACGCATTTTTTAGCTGGCGATTTGCTCAAACTTTGAAATTCTTCCCTTCAGGCCTGATGAGCGTGCTCAGCCTTGCTATGGTTGCAATGATTGCCCTACGAATGCATATGTACTATAAAAAGCGGTAACCTTACAGTTCACCGCTGTCGTTTGTAAACGGTTCGATGTGAACGATGACATCACGAACACAAGGCCAGCAGAGCTGAATCTTTCTGCGGACAGCCTTGGCAATATCATGGGCTACTTCAACTGAGAGTAGAGGATCTACTTCGATATCAATCGAGATATGGGAATCAGGCCCATATAATTGAATTAAGAGCTTTTCAGTAGCTCTTACCCCATCAACACTCATGGCAGCATCTCTTACGATTGCAAAGTATTTCTCTTCTGGAACCCGATCGAGCAGTTGGTGGATGTTGTTTTTTGCAGCTAACGTTCCGATAACTACCATTAAACCAGCGATGAAAACAGCTCCAATATGGTCTATAAGCTGACTGTATGCAGGAAAATACGCTGCAAAGACAAGGGCGATAAAAGCAAATAAGCTGTTGACCCCATCGATTCTATAATGGACGGCATCGGCAAGAAGTGCTGGGCTGTTCTGCTGTTTGGCCGTTTTTTTTAGATGTTGATAGCCAATTTCTAGTAAAATTAAAACACCAAGAGGAATCATCCATGCGTTGGGGCTAATGATCACAGAAGAGCCACCACGGACAATCGCAGTAATCTGATGGTAACTCATGATGCCACCAAGGACTGATAACAATACCCCCAGTTGCAATCCAGCCAGCGGCTCAAAGCGGCCGTGACCAAAGGGATGGTGCCGGTCTGGTGGCCTGTCAGCCATTACAATACATAAAATCAGCAAAAGACTCGAGGCGATATCGACGGTAGAAGATAGAGCATCTAAAAGTAGAGCTGAGCTGCCAAAATATAAAAAACCAATCAGTTCTGCAACAATGACTGCAGCTCGTAGCGCAACTCCTCTTTTTGCAGTAGAGACCATCTGACGGGTTCTGAGAGATCTTAACCTAGAGACTGTATCAGGAATCACAGCTCCACTCGATTTCATCTATTTACCGCCTGCCCTTTTACCAACTACTGCCCAGTCAATATTTGCAAAAAATGCATCTATGTATTTAGCTCTATCTAAGCGATATTGTGTAATATATGCATGCTCAAAGACATCCATAATCAGCAAAGGGGTTGATGAAGTCAGCTGCCCTACATCATGCTCATTGATCCATATATTAAACAGCTTTGCTGTGTCATTATCACGACAAAGAATTGCCCAGCCAATACCTCTCATCAATCCTGTTTGGATAAAGTCCTTTTTCCAAAGCTCATACGAACCGTATTGATTAGCCATGAGTCGAACAAGATCTTTGGCAACAGATGGGTCGCCAGCGCCCCCTAAATTACCAAAATACATCTCATGCAGTCGCATCCCATTAAATTCCCAGGCAAGTCTTCTTTTTAAAGAACTGTAGAGTAAAAAATTTACTTTAGGCTCACCTCGGAGGCTATTTATCTCATTTTGGATTAGATTGATATTCGCGACATAACCTTGATAAAGGGTAAAATGAATATTTAATAAATCATCGCTAAACCCTTCCATTCCCAAAAGATGTTTATATACTTTTGGCTTATAATTTATTTGATTGGATAGGGATTCTGCTTTTGGTTTATCGGCAAGTATATGAACTAAGGGAAGAGTAAAAATAATAAAAATAAAAAAATTTTTATTAAAAAAATAAAAAAAATTCATAATTAAAAACCTTATTTAATTCAATTTACAATTGAAAAACAATAAAAAAGAAGCTATAATTAGTTAAAAATAATAAAGAGCTTAAAATGTTAATTATCAGCGAGCGATACAGTTTATCCCTACCAGGCATTGTGGCAATTGCCTGCTCACCCTACCATTTTGGTTATAATCTATATGACCTTATAAGATCTAGTATATCTGGAAATAGAGCGCATCTAGATGAAAAATGGACACGAATGTGTTCTATTCCCCTCAATGCAGCAGCCTCAATTAGCCCAGCAATATCCACTCTCGCAGCTGTAGTAGGAATCATAAAACCACCACTGAATTATGCAAAAATGTTCTTACTGCCTGCATTAGTTGTAGCTACCTGTCATATTGCAGGAGCTGTATTCGGCTCAATCGAGGCTGTTGTACATGCAAAGAGGTCAAGGCAACAAACAGCGTTTTTAAACAACCTCAATACCGATCCTTCAACTGAGATATCAGAAGAAGCTAAAATAAACCGATCTATCAACATTCTTAAATCCTATCTGGATGAGTCTAATCGAGATGGATTGCAAGAATTATCGGATAGAGTATCGATCCAATGGGCTCTACATTTAAAAGAAAAACTCGATGATTTAGACAACAGCCACAGGCCGCCTAATGACAAGATGCAAGAATGCAGAGATCTGATCGAAAAAACTAAGATCCAAGCAAAAAAAATAAAGCAGTTTAATAGGGTCTCTAGCGCGCTGTTCTTTAGTTTAGCAGTTGTTTCAATTCTTGCTTTATCTACTTGCCCCCCTCTTGCTGCAGTTGTTATGTTCGCAGCAATCGGTGTACTCTTCATGATGAATAATGCGGCATATTATGGTAGTATTAAAGAGGCAGGATGGACTTTTTGCCTAGGAGACTCTCTACACTGGGCTATAGCCGTCATTACTCCTGACAGTTGGAAGAGGTTAAAGTGGACATATTATGAACAACAACTGCCACCTATTCAGATTGAATTAAGAGTTATTGAAGCACCGGGTAGCGAAGCTGAGCATTCAGTCCTTTAAGTAAATCTTCGATTTTTTCAAACCGAGACTCTTTTAAATTCGGGTCATCATTATACATAAGCCACCCATCTGGAGCATGGACAAGTGTCACCTCACTAATGTGATCTTTGTCTGCCACATAACTGAGGGTAATACAAATTAATCCCTCGTGATGGGCTGTTTGTAGCTGATGTTCTAAAATCACTGCAAATCCATCTTTTCTAAATAAATACGATCCAACCGGATACCTGATAAGAAGAGCCTCTGTTTCGAGCCGATCTAGATCATGCCATGCATGATGAATCAAATCGGGATCGCTTTTTTTAGCTTGGTCTATTTCTATATCGTCAATTGAAAAAGCTTGTAGCAGTTTGGGAAAGGTTTGCAGTCGCGGTAGCATCCGAGCCATTAAACGAATCGTTTTGACAGTCTGATCTAGAACATCCTGCGCCTGGCTTGAAATAGCAGAAGCTATCGATCCTGCCTTTACCTCACACCCCATTCTTTTGTTGTCATGCAAATGATAGAGGGTAAAGGACAGTGGTATCCACAAAGATTTCTCAGCAGAATGAATCGGAGTAAAACGGATGTAGCCACTGTCTCGATGAATAAATGCTTTGTATTCCTGACTCTCACATTGAATTAAGAGAGGATCTTTTTCGATAGCTTTAGCAATAATATACTTAAACAATTCGATATTGTTTTGTATCACAGATTTTTTCACATCCCCTCCAATCCTATTCTTAATATACCGTATCCATATCTAAGTCTTATAATTAGGTATATAAAAAAATCGAGATCACATGTAGACTTATAATTGATTTACCCACTACGTGCCAATTCACATGATTTATGGTAACAAGCAAATAGGGTTTGAATAAGCCCTGCCCGAATCCCACGCAATTCCATCTCCTGTAGACCTGCAATTGTCGTTCCTCCAGGGGATGCGATCTTCATTTTTAATTCAGAAGGATACGTTTGAGTATCCTCTAAAAGAGCTACAGCTCCTTTAAATGACTGCAACACAAGCTTCCTTGCATCGGTTAAAGCAAAGCCCAAAGCTACTGCCCCTTCCATCATTGCCTCCATCATCAATAAAATAAAGGCGGGTGAAGAGCCGCAAAGAGCTGTAAAAGCATCCATCTTTGTTTCCGGTAAAAAATAGACAAGTCCCATCCCATCAAACAGACTTACCGTTTGCTGCCGTATCATGGGGTCTAAAGGCTCTACGATACCGAGGACCCCTTCTCCACAAATAATAGGCAGATTTGGCATCATCCGGATCAGATGGGCTTTAGGAAATAAAGATTCTAAAGTAGCAAGCCTTATGCCAGCTAAAAGACTGATGACAATCTTTCCCGAACAAGATTTAGAGATCTGTTTTGCAAGCTCATCTATGTCTTTTGGTTTTACACAAAGAATAATAAGATCTGCTGTCTCACAGACGGTAATACTATCTGCGATGGTGGCACCTATCTTCTTTGCAAGGATTTTTATCTTTTCGTTATTGCCAGAAGATAAAAATAAGGTAT
The DNA here is from genome assembly GCA_945875745.1 of Chlamydia trachomatis. Taxonomy (GTDB): domain Bacteria; phylum Chlamydiota; class Chlamydiia; order Chlamydiales; family Rhabdochlamydiaceae; genus VGMB01. Next base: position 7,828 of record CAMCLJ010000038.1, on the reverse strand, counting down.
GCTTTTTTGAAAGCATCTGAGCAAAGGCAGAGCCCATAGTACCACACCCAATGACTCCGATACGCATACCTCACCCCTTATATTGATGACCTTTAATAAATTCACATTAAAAACCCAAGCAGGCAGATGTCAACTACATCTTTTCTGATATGACAATACTGTATAAAATAAAATAGACTCTTTTGATTTATTTATTTATTCTTCAACTGACAAGGAATTGGGTATGATTATTAAGTTAAGGCAAAAAAAAACTCCTAAGTATCCCTCGGCACTACTAATTAGTTATGCTAAAACGATTTGGGCAATTTTAATAATCTCTTTGTTTGTCTGCTATTTTTTAGTAGATAAACCCCTTACCCTCTACTTCAGTCAGAGACCGCCCATATGGAAACAAACCGGCAGCGCTCTATCAGGTTTTTTTGATCCACTGTTTGTAGTTTGCGCGATACCCTTGCTTTTTTTTGTAAGCAAACACCTGCGCTGGTCTCTTGCCATATCCTCCTTGCTGAAACTGCTTATATTTGCCCTTCCCCTTTCACTTGCTATCGTACATGTTTTAAAAAGTGGACTGGCTCGATACCGCCCTAAAAAGCTTTTTACACAAGAACTATACGGTTTTTATCTACACTCCCCTTTTAGTCACGACTGCTCTTTCCCATCAGGCCATGCTTGTATTATCGGAGCTCTTGTTGGAGCCCTTGGCTGCTCTTTTCCTAAATACACCTGGCATCTGCTGGCTTTAGGGATTGTTTTATCGATGAGTAGAGTCCTAGCGCTTGATCATTATCTCAGTGACATCCTAGCTGGCGTAACTATTGGGGCTATGACGTCTCAAGCTTTATTTATCTTTATGAAAAACCATGAAATCAAAATATAACGAGGTCCAATGAACGGAATCGATGATTTAGTAAAAATGAGACGAAGTGTCTGCGCACCGGTAGCTTCTTTAATTCACAGACGGTGGTCACCAAGAAGCATGAGTGGAGAGTCTTTGACTGATGAAGAAATCCATAGCCTATTTGAAGCAGCTCGCCTTGCCCCTTCCTCTTATAACGCTCAACCATGGCGCTTGATCTATGTTACCAACACCGATCCAAAGTGGGCAGACTTCCTCGATTTACTCGTTGATTTTAACAAAAAATGGTGTAAGAACGCTGCAATGCTTGTTGTTGTGGCGTCTCGAAAAAAATTTGAACACAATGAACAACCTTCGAAAACGCATAGCTATGATGCAGGCGCTGCTTGGATGAGTCTTGCCTTACAGGCAACAGAGAGCAATCTAGTAGCACATGGAATCGCTGGATTTGATTATCAAAAAGCTGCATCTCTTATAAGGCTGCCCTCAGATTATGAAGTAGAGGCAATGATTGCAGTAGGTAGGCCCGCTGCTAAAGAAAATCTTCCGAGCGACCTGCAAGGGTTAGAAATCCCTTCTGAACGAAGGCCTTTAAAAGAAATAATCTTCCATGCTCAGTTCAGCTAAGATCTGATCTGCTCAGTCATCCCATGGGCGGCAATCCAAGCTGTCGTCCATGCATTTTGAAAGTTAAAGCCGCCAGTGATCCCATCAGTATCTACGACCTCACCTGCAAAATAAAGTCCTTTGCACATCTTACTTTCCATTGTCTTAGGATTAATTTCTTTCCATGGAATACCACCGCAGGTAACAAATTCATCTTTATTTGTACTTTTACCTTGAATACGTAGCTGGGTATGACAGAGCACATGTACAAGCTCATGTAAATCCGTTTTAGAAAAATGTGCCCATACTTTAGTTTCACTAATATGGATATATGAGAGTAGTTTTTTCCATAGATTTTTGGGCATACCAAATAAAGGGGTAAGATGGATGGTTTTAGATGCAGACTCCACCTTACATTCCATTAAAGCGGCCCTTACCTGCTGTTCAGATAAAAGAGGGACCCAGTTGACCACGACCACACCTTCATATCCCCGCTCAGCTAAATGACGAGCGCCCCACGCGGATAACCGTAACACAGCGGGTCCACTAATTCCCCAATGGGTAATGAGCAAGGGGCCTTCTGCACAAATTTTTGTATCTTGTAGATGAACTTTTACAGGGGTGATAGCCACACCACTTAAGCCATCTATTCGCTCATCTTGGATGTTGAATGTAAAAAGGGAAGGCACCGCCGGCATCACGCTGTGACCTACAGACTCTGCTAAAAGGTAAGATCTTTGAAGCCCACCTGTGGCTAGAAGAACCACATCACAACAGACAGACTGCCCATCTTTCATATGTAAAATCAGTCCTTGAGGGGGTTTTTCGATACGCAGAATTTCACTCTCTAACCGAATAGTTACACCGAGCAGCTGAGCTTGCCTCATAAAACAATCAACAATTGTCGAGGAAGTATTAGACATAGGAAAAATTCTTCCGTCTGCCTCTACTTTTAAAACTACCCCCCTATCCGCAAGCCAATCAATCATATCTTGGGGTTGAAAGGTGTAAAATGCTTTCTTTAAAGAGTCAGAACCTCGCGGGTAATAAGTAGACAGGGACACAGGATCAAAGCAGCTGTGGGTGACGTTGCACCTGCCTCCTCCTGAGATCTTGACTTTAGCAAGGGGTTGGCGTGTTTTTTCAAAAACAACGACTTCTAGTTCTTTATCTAGCTCAGCTGCAACCAGTGCCGCAAAAAAACCGGCAGCCCCTCCTCCAATAATCCCAATCCTTGCCTTAGGTCGTTGTATCATAAAAAACACCCTATGTTAAAGGGCTTAGAGTATAACAGAAAAAGGGGAGAGGGAAAAGAAATTAGAAAAAAATCGAGCAGGTCCTGTACCTGCTCGACAACCTAAAGCCTTAAAGTGATCAGGCGCCACTATCGTCGCAGCCCAATCCCTCTGATTGCAGGGACTATAATTACTTACGAGAAGCTGTTTTTTTAGATGCTCTACGAACAGTCTTACGAACTGTCTTACGAGCTGTTTTTTTAGCAGCAGTTCTTTTTTTAGCAGTTGTTTTACGAACAGCTTTTTTAGATGTTGTTCTTTTTTTTGCCATAATAATTCTCCTTGTTTCTTTTACAGGGTTTTAATTCTTAATGCAAATTCTATTCAGACCGCATTACAAACTATTCAATCCCTATAATTATGAATATACAATAATATTATTTATATTAAAATAAATTTTTTTTAAATTAAATGAAAATAATTAGTGTAAATAAAAAAAACCCTCTCACAGTAGAGTGTAAGAGGGTTTTTTGAATTTAAATTAATTTAATAATAATTAAAAATAAAATATATAATTATTATTCTTGAATATCGATAGATTGAATTTTATCACCTTGTTTGATCTTTAAAACAACGTCCATTCCTTTAATTGTCTGACCAAACACTGTATATTCACCATCTAAAAAAGGGACTTTATCTAAGGTAATATAAAACTGAGAACCGCTAGAGCGTCTTTGTGGATTGACTTGATCTGATAAACGCGCCCATGCAAGAGCGCCCGCTAAATGGGGCAGGCCTATTTCTGCAGGGATTGTATATCCAGGACCACCACTTCCAGTTCCAGAAGGATCGCCACCTTGGATCACAAAACCTGGAACTACCCTATGAAAAGTAAGACCGTTATAAAATCCCCCTTTAGCTAGCATGATAAAATTGGTAACTGATAGAGGGGCTTTAGCTGGATACAGCTCACAGGTAATATCTCCTTTATCCGTTTTAATTACAGCCAAATATTTTTTATTTACATCAAATTCAAGTGCTTTTTTTGGCTCGGTAAATTCCATGGTTTCTTCTCCTAAAAGTGGTGAAAGCCCAAGCATCACAGCCACATAGCCGATGCTAAGACAAAGACGTTTGAGATACTTTTTCATATAAAGACCTCTGTGTGTTATATATTCAACTCAGAAGAAAATAGAAAATTAACGGATTATCCAAAAGAATTTTCTCAGACAAATACAAAATATATCGATCTAAAGAAATCAAAATCGAAAATACAGGTGTAATCTATGAAAAGTTTACTTTTACTCATTTTGACCCTTTTTGTAGGCTATACAGGCGCTGGATGGGGATCGATACCAGAATCTAGGGTGTTTAAAGTCGGCGAGTACGGGGCGAAAAAAAAAGAAGTGGTTTTATTTTACTCGCCAGGATGCCCCTACTGTCAAAAGGTAATCAAGTACCTAAACCAAGAAAAGATTGTCATTCAAATGAGAAATACCCAAAACGATGCCTCAGCCGTAGACTATTTAAAGCAAAAGGGTGGTAAAAAACAGGTCCCCTGCTTATTTATTAACGGCAAGGCCATGTATGAATCTGATGCCATTATTTCCTGGCTTGGCAAACACACAGACGCTCTATAGAAAGAGAGGGCAAGAATCTCTTGATTCTTGCCCGGAGAACAACCGATGTTATCGGAGATAGAAATTACATGCCTTGGCGGTATTTTCTATCTTGGTTAGGAGCTTGTGGTTTCTGTTGTGGTTGGCCAGGTTGTCTCTGAAATTTATCAGGACTATGTGGTTGTTTTTGTGGGTTCTGTGGTTGTTGTGGTTTGTTAGGTTGTTGTTTCATGAAATAGATCTCCTTGAATTATTGTTGCAGAACAAGTAATAACTACAACTTGATTTATTACTTACTCTATTTTTAATATTACACTTTATCAGTTTAAAATAAATTAATTTATTTAAAATAAGATTAACTATCAAATATAAACCTTTAAAAAAGAACAGATCTAGAATCATAAAAAAATAAAAAATCCTTTGAATCTTTTACGGTTTGCATTAAATACAAAATGAATATGCATTCCACAGGAGATCATATGAATGTCGCAAACAAACCAAGAAGGGTATTGAATGTTTTTATCCTAGCGATGATGAATGTCTCCATCATGCTTAGCCTGAGAAGCCTGCCATTGATTTCGGAATTCGGTTTATCGAGTTTGTTTTTCTTTTTTGTTATTGCCATTACTTTTTTAATACCCTCTGCCTTCGTTTCAGCAGAACTTGCTACCGGATGGCCTAAATCTGGTGGAGTATACGTGTGGGTAAGAGAAGCTTTAGGAGACAGGTGGGGATTTTTTAGTATCTGGATGCAGTGGATCCATAATGTCGCTTGGTACCCTGTGATTCTTTCCTTTGTTGCCACAACCCTTGCATACGTAGTAGCACCAGAACTTAAGGAAAATAAACTGTATGTGATCAGTGTTATTCTCTTTAGTTTTTGGGGAATGACCGCTCTTAACTTTCTGGGTATCAAAGTCTCGAGCTTGTTTAGTTCTATGGGGGTAATTCTGGGAACAATTATTCCAGGTTTATTGATTATTACTATGGGAATTTTCTGGGTGGCTTTAGGCAACCCTGTTCAAATTACCTTTTCCTATTCAGCTTTGATACCAGATTTAACAGAGGTCAGTAGCCTGGTATTTTCAGTCGGACTCTTTTTAGCCTTCGGGGGGCTAGAGGTCTCTGCATCTCTTGCGAATGAAGTCCGTAACCCTCAAAAAAACTACCCTAAAGCAATTATTATAGCAGCCTCAATCACCTTTATTTTGCTTGTACTCGGAGCGCTCTCAATTGCAATTATTATCCCATTTGATCAGTTAAATCTCGTGGGGGGGTTAATGGATGCGTTTGGGAAGTTTCTCCCTTATTTTCATCTGCAGTGGATGTTACCATCTCTTGCATTTTTACTTATTTTAGGGGCTATTGCAGAGGTTAATTCTTGGATGATCTCCCCTGTTAAAGGGCTTCATGCAACAGCAGTACATGGCAACCTGCCCCCTTGGTTACAAAACCTCAATAAGCACGGGACACCCACCCACCTCTTAATTTTACAAGCAGTGATTGTCACTTTAGCCTCTTTTGTCTTTCTTTGGATGCCATCGATTAGTAGCAGTTTTTGGATTCTAACTGCGCTGAGCGCTCAAAGCTATTTGATCATGTATATTTTGATGTTTATTTCAGCGATACGTCTAAGGTATACTAAGCCCCATGTACCTAGAGTATTTAAAATCCCATTCCCCCATAAAGGGATATGGACCCTATCTATAATGGGCATTTGCGCATCGATCTTCGCTATTTTGATCGTATTCATTCCCCCATCAGGGATAGAGGTAGGTAGCACCCTATTTTATGTAAGCTTTCTCGTAATTGGTTTAATGATCATGACCGGCATACCCTTGCTGTTCTATCAAATAAGAAAACCCCATTGGGTAGTCAGATCAAGTGAGCCAAAGACAGATAAATAACTTTTGAGTCGATGCAACAACCTCTAGCTGAACAACTACGCCCTCATGATTTTGAAGAGTTCTATGGGCAAGATGCAATTTTAAGTCCTAACGGGTGGGTTCATTTAACCATTCAATCAGGACGCCCCCTCTCTGTCCTTTTTTGGGGACCTCCCGGCTGTGGTAAAACAACACTTGCCCGTCTATACATGAAATCATTTCAAGCGCAAGCCGTCCACTTTCATCCAGCAACTCATGGCATTGCAGATTTAAAAAAACTTCTTCAAGATCGTATAGACCATCCCCTTTTATCTTTTAAACCTCTCATACTCTTTGTCGATGAAATCCACAGGTGGAATAAATCTCAGCAAGACACCTTTCTACCCTACCTAGAAAACGGCACGATCACACTCATTGGAGCTACAACAGAAAACCCATCTTTTGTATTAAATAGCGCCTTATTATCGAGGATGCGAGTCCTTACCTTCTTCCACTTAAGCCCCACCGACCTGGGTAAGATTTTAACAAGAGCCTTGCACCAACACCCAAACCTCTGCATTACCCATGAAGTCGAGCAATTTTTAATTCACAATGCAAGTGGGGATGGCAGGTATCTACTCAATATGCTTGAAACCCTTCTCACAGCGACCTCAACAGATCCCATTACTCTTAACACTGCAGAGGTTCTCCTACAAAAAAAAGCCCCTCTCTATGATCGAGGACAGGAAATTCATCACAACCTCATTTCAGCACTGCACAAATCAGTCAGGGGCTCAGACCCTGATGCAGCTCTATACTGGTTATGTAGAATGTTACACGGTGGGGAGGACCCTAAATTTCTAGCCAGACGGATCGTTCGGATGGCCTCTGAAGATGTAGGTCTTGCAGACCCCAATGCCCTACAAATCACCTTAAATGCATGGGAGAGTTTTGAACGGCTAGGATCCCCTGAAGGGGAGCTAGCCCTAGCTCAGGCAGTTGTTTATCTAGCTCTGGCTCCCAAAAGTAATGCGATCTATGAGGCGTATACGCAGGCAAAAGCCTGCGTAGAGCAGACGAGCCACCTCCCTCCCCCTGCTATGCTAAGGAACGCACCTACCCAGCTTAGCCGGGATCTCGGTCACGGAAAAGGGTATATTTATGATCACGACACCCCTCATGGTTTTTCAGGGCAAGAGTATTTTCCCAATCAGATGCTACGGAAAACATTCTACATACCAGTAGAAAGAGGTTATGAAAGAGAAATGAAAAAAAGGCTCGATTACTTTAGCCTGCTGCGGAAAAAAATCTCTCAAGAAAGCAGTTAGATAAGTCGGCTTATCCCTAAACAAGTTCTATTCAAATCAGATCTCATAGGTAATCCTGCCCTCATATTCTAAAACAGATCCAAGGGGAAAAAGGCGAACTGTTCTAACTATTTTAGATTGGCTAACTCCACGTCTTTATTAATCAATCAATTTATCCAATCACCTTCCATTCCTCGATGTTCCACTTTTTAAGGCCCTTAGGCAGCACTTCTAAAGATTCCTTTAAAATCTCGATGGGACATGTGTTTTTCTGACTTCTCTAATGACATCGTCATTTCTAACGACTTTTTAATCTCTTCGAAGGCTTCTTCAGGCTTGG
>CAMCLJ010000037.1 GCA_945875745.1 Chlamydia trachomatis | reverse complement strand
AAGTAGCCTTCTTTATTGCAGAACACATCTTTAATAATGTACGCCAATTAGAAGGGGCGATCAATCGGCTGAGTGCTTACTGTAGAATGATGGGTCTTGATGTCACAGAAGAAGTCGTTGAAAGAGCACTTAGCGAACTTTTTCAAATGGCTCCATCTAAACGGATTTCTGTAGATAGCATCCTAAAAAGTGTCTCTATGATTTATGAGGTACGAATCAGTGATCTAAAAGGTAATTCTAGAAGTAAAGATATCGCTTTTCCAAGACAAGTAGCCATGTATCTGGCTAAAGAATTAATTAACGACTCACTGATTAAGCTTTCTTCCTCATTTGGGGGTAAAACCCATTCTACATTATTACATGCGTGGAAGAAAATTTCGGGACAAGTCGAAACTGATGAGATCTTACGCAAACAGATTCAAATGGCACGCCGCAATCTTGAAGCTTGAAAAAGCTTTAAGATTCTGTTAACACAAAGCTAACCTCATCTATAAGGAGATTGCTTTATGTTTAAAAAAAATAACCGGGACCGATCGGATTCCTCTAGCACATCAATTCAAGATTCTGAAATAGCATCTCCCCTTCGAAATTCTATTAGCGCCCCATTTACACAACTAGATAACTACCTGACGAAATTCTCTGCTATAGAGAATCGAAATGAATCCCAAGACCTACCAGAATTACATATCGGAGAACATGTGCGGATTGAGGGGATATTATCCTTTGATAAACTAGCACGGATCGATGGTTTTTTTTCAGGTGAGGTCCTATCAAAAGGAAAAATTATCATAGGACCACAGGCCACAGTTAAAGCAGATCTATTTTTAGATGAAGCACACATTGAAGGGACCCTAGAAGGCAATATTACAGTCCATACAAAACTCGTTTTAAGAGGTCAGGCTAAGGTCATCGGTGACATTGTAGCCCCCTCTATCAGTGTCCATGAAGAAGTCACTATCCGAGGGCAGTTGCATGTTAGTAAAATTACAGATCCCTCTGAAGAGGAAGAAGAGCTTCCCTTTGTCACAGAGCCTCTATAACAGAAAGATTCGAAAAGTGAGAGGGTGAAGATATCTATAAACCTATCTTTACGAAAGGAAAGATAAAAAATAGAGCTCCCCGCTATAGGACAGCCCCAGCTCGAAAGTGATCGACTCTTTTTGGTTAGAACAAAGGGGCTCCATAGACAGGATTAAGCAACTTTTATCAGAATATATAAATCCATTAGACAGCAGATACCTTTGCATTATTCCAACACCATATTTATAAAAATAAAAAGACTTTAGACCAAGACTTGGAGATACCTCCATAGCTATTAATGAAGCTATTTCTTTAGCTATAGATCGAGGATCATATCGGTTTTGTATAATAGGAATGATTACATCGGGAACTGGCCAGCTTAATTTACAAAGCTGTACAGTTATTAAAGCAGCGATATTTTTAACGATCGCAGATTGCAGTCTGAGATTTCTAACTAAAGCACGCCCAGGGCCCATACCTTCACTGACAAAGGCTTGCCTATACCTGGTGCTAATCGTAGCACAGCCTGCGCACACACCATTATGCTCGATAAAACAGATAGGACATCGGTGAGTTATATCTGCAATCGCCAGATCTAAACTACAAGATGGACATAACATGCCTTGTGCTATTTTACTTTGACACGATAGACAAAAAACTGGAAAAATAAAATCTTGCAAAGAGGACAGGATCTTACTAAAGAGAGTCATCGATATTTTTTAAACTATACTTTGGCTTATCTAGTGTCCCTCGAATCGAGACGATAAGCGATTCAGACCATTTTAAAAGAACATGCTGCTTCATCTTCAGATCTACATGCCAATTACCTTGTAAATCGATATAGGCAAGATTATCCCCACTTAAATAAAATTCAGATCTTCGTCCCTGGCTATATGAGTTTTTAAGTTCTAGAAACATACACCGACCCTTTTTGATTGTAAAATCGACATCTCCAGAAATAGGGGTCAATATTCCCAGATCCAAACCTAAATCTTTGAATAGTTCTAACGGTATATCGAGGACGCTAAATTCTTTTTTATTAGAGCTAGAAAAATGGAAAGCCCCCTTACCGAGAAAGCTCTTCATATCCCCTAGGAACCCCGTCAATTCATAAATACTAAGATTATTAATAAGAAACGCTTTTTCAGCCCCCCTTTTTCCATCGAAGTGGAGAAGACTGGGTTTAAATTCCCGTACATGACCTAAAGGCATTTCGAGCTGCCATACATTAGAAAATGGATCTTTATGAATATAGAGCTCTTTTATAGAAAGGTGACCTGCTGGATCCTCGATCCGAATATCTTCTAAATGACAAATAGAGGAGTTGATACTGGCCCGAACAATCATTGAATCCAAGGTGTAGCCCAAAAAACCACATTGCTCACCATGGATTTCACCTTCAAATGAATAGTCTTTACCAGAACCATCTGGCAGAAAAAAATGTCCTTTAACAGTATATCCTGGACCCAGTTGCAAGGTCTCGATGATATGCTGAATTGCAGATGGCAATATCGCCTTCGCCTTAAGACAATCAATGCGGGCAAGCCCAAAAAATGATCCATCGTGAATGTGAGCACTTTTTTGCAAATTAAGGTCGAGGCCTAAAAGCTTACCTTCTAATCGAACAGGCTCAAACTGCCCACCTGCCTGTTTACAAATGATCTTCATGCCACTGGGGTCTTGCGAATCCCTTAAAAGAACGAATAAAGGTGCATCGTCAGTTGTATCTTTTTGTACATCACAAAAGATAACCTGATTTGCTATCTCTATTTTTGATCGTACATATATCGAATCAGGATTGATCTGCAATTGTGGAGTTACCAAGTAGTGGTCTGTATCTAATATGGTATACACACCAGATGGGAAAGATAGGCTCCCCTCAATCCTGTTACCATTCCAAGAAAGATCACCGCTTATTTTCCAATCTAAATCTGTTTTTAAATAAAGCAGATCTTTTCCAATCAAGCCAATAGAAGCCAGAGACTCCGTGGCTTTAGGATGCAGCTCTAGCTTCCCCTCCTTCATTAAGACCTTATCTTCCGAAAATGGAGCAGATAGCAGCTGGCAGGTGAATTTGCCGATAAATTCACTTGTACCTTTGACAAAAGCTCTCACATCCAGTCCCTGGATGTTACACCCTTCCCCCTTGCTATAGTGGGCGGTGAAATCTTTGGAGGTTTTGATATCCCAGCTGAAGGGATAAGAAAGCCTCGAATCGAAAGAGCCAACTACTTCTAAATGATCGAGGGTATAATCGCTGTCAAAAACAAGAGTGCCACTCACCTGACCTTTTATTGCACCTGTAAACTCCTTTTGAATATAGGTAGGTAAGATCGATGATAAAACAGAATATTTTAAGCTATCCACCTCAAGAGTATGAGTTCCAAATAAAAAATCAGCAGATAGATGAACCTTAGCATCCGGCATAGAAAAACGCATCTCTTTCATAGAAATTCTATCCCTATACCAATTTACATCCGTCTGAATAATGGCGTTATTCCATCGCAAATCCCTGATCACAAACTGCTGGTTGTGGTAGGTAGCTTGCGCATTAAGCTGATCAATGGCTTGTGTCTTCCATGTGATTTCAGACCCGCAGATATCAAATTCCCATCCCTGCCCTCGTTTAAATGAAGAGGTAAAGCCAACAGAGCCTCCCAAGAAGGGCGCTTGCTTAATTACCCAGGATTTAATGAAGGCTGGACACGAAGGAAAGGCCTGCAAATGAGATACGAAACGGAGCCTATCATCAGATGAAAGATGACCTTTTACTTCTAATTGCTGCAAAGATAAATCTCGAGACAAACGACATACTTCCACAGATAGAGGCAGCGAACAAAATTGCGTCCTTTCTTGATCAAATATAATATCTATGTCTTTAGCCACCTTGATTCTACCGGACATCAGTAAAAGAGGCATTGACGAATCGGATATATTTAGGACAAAGCTACTATCTTTTCTTGGATCAAAAATAAAATCATCGATATGCACATCGTAATTATGCCCTGATATATCTAACACACCATGGGTCTGTTTAACTCGCGCCTGGCCTGTTGATGAATCGAAGGAAAATCCACACTCAATATCCCTTATTTGGACCTGAGATGCCGGACTATAACTACCTCTATCTAAAGTCGCCGCAACCTTATAATGCAAGAGCCATCCATTAGCGCTTTTTTGCAACAGGATATTGCAACCACCTGTTGGAATATCAACTGAACCTTCAATTTTTTCTCCCAAATAGCCCACCCAAGATCGAATCGCTTCAATCTTATACAACTCTTCAATAGTCGTTTGCATCGGATGAGTTTCTAAAGACAGGCCTGTGTAATCATAATACAAAGAAAACGGGACCTGTACATGGGCGCAATGAGCCTGCATATTAGGGGCCTTTAGCACATCATGTTCCCATTGCAAATGACCTTGAATATGGGATAAAGAAAACTGGGAAGGTTCTTGAGCGAAATATCCATCTTGTAAGTATACGTCAGCGCGCCAAGTATCAGAGGTATAATCATAACGAAACTGTGTGGTTTCCTTTTCTAACGGTCCAGTACTGAAAGCCAGAGTCCCTTGATGGATAAATAATCCTTCTGAAAAGATATTGCAGATCGCCGATCCTGGGCGGATCTCAATATCTGCTCCTACCGTGCCACTCATTTCTAAGTTAGATGAGACACCTTGTAATAAGGGTACATAGACATTTGCAGATAAATTATTGATAGCACAGCTACCATGTATTTGCTCCATTTTGATCTGTTTACCCCAAAAAGAATCAGAACACTCTATTGGGATTTTAATACCGATAGCAACAGCTCCCTCACCTTCAAGACCCGAGGTAAATAAAGTCTGACCCTTAAGGGAAATAAAGGAGCTTTCAATAGCTGTTGTATAGATCCCATCCATTTGAATATCAGTATGTAAAGGTGCAGATATACCAAAGACCGATAAAAAATGATTCCACGAGCTTGTAATAGAAATCTGTGCCTCTATATTACTAGATGGCCCGCTTATATCTAATGTAAACATACCTCCATTCCAATGGCCACTGGATTTAGAGAGAGCAAGCATACCTTCAGCAAAATTGATACTAGAGGTGATATCGCTCAACTGCAGCCTCTGTTGCTGAATAAACCCTTTATCCATCGCATATGCTAAGGATTTGATCTGCCAAATGCCCTTTTCTTTAATCATCTCTCCTTTCGAATTTAATCCGCTCATTCCTATTAAGGATTGCCCCTGCTCTATATTAAAAGAGAGACCAGAGGCCGATAGATCAGACCAATGTAGACGTGCCAGATCTCCAGAATGAAACCAAGATGTTAATGATCCATCGAATGAGTCTGCCTCGATCTTATAACTTTTAGAAAAATCAAAAAAATCGCTACAAAGCCCTATTATCTGCCTATTAAAATGGGAAAAATCTGTTTGAAGAACGTAACTGATTTCATCGACTTTACATATTGATAGATTAAGTAATGCGGGGGGCTGTTTTTCGATTGGACAGCTCAGTTGAGCCTGCCACCAAAAATTCTGGTTACTATCAATTGATCCAGTCGATGCTAGTTCAAAGGGAACATGCTCTATTCCTGAATTCAAGACCCCACTTAACGTAATCGAAGGATCTTCCCTGTTAGACAGAACCACTTGCCCCTGGAGATGGTGCAAAGCTATATCGGACCCATAATCGAGCAGGCATTCAACTCCCGATACAGAAAGGGATCCTTCTATTTTTTTCCAGAAAGGATCATTAGCAAACTCTTCTGTCCTTAATGAAGGTGATCGATAGAAAAACTCTGCGCGACTAAAGGGAACAATAAGGGAGCGGAGCAGGTGACTCGTGGTAATCATCAGGTTTTCAACATCGAGACTTGCCTGCAATTCTTCTATATGGCCAGAGGGATTTAAAAGACACTCTGCATGCAAGCTTAAAGAGCCTTCCACATTCTCTATCCGAGCATTTTCCTTAAAAGGAAAATAATCGAGTAGTGGTTCTACAAGCGATAAATTATTAGATGCTATATCAGCGTCGATTTTTAAGTGATCCCCTACAGATAGCAGCTGAACCACACAAAGAGGAGAGGATCCGGAATCTGCACCCGCTTGTAAAATAAATCTACCTATATGCCCTGGAATATCCTGTGTTACATATGAAAAACATAACGGTTGGTCTAAAGAATTTGCTAAATGAATACTACCTTCTTTTACATCCATTTTAACATGGATATACCTATGGAAAAATACATGAGCTAGAAACGAATAGTCGGTAACTCCTGTTTGTTTTTGTAAAACTTTAATCCTAGGTGTTTGTATATCTACATGAATAGTAATCGAAAAAGGAAAAATATCGACTGAAGTATAGATAGAAATTTGATCTATTTCTACATCGAGAGTATCTGATGTAAAATGCACTTTATTAAAACAGAGGCGCCCATGGCCCTGCTCTTTATGATCTATCAGAAGGTGGATGTTAGAATTTTTTTTAACAAGAATCCCGATATACATATCCAATAGATTAGATGCGATTGTATTACGGAAAAACAACACCAGGGCAATACAAAAACAGAGTAAAAGAATTAGAGGTCTTTTGCTCCGTTTTTTTCCATAGGACAATCCGTAGTATTTTTTTGCCATACATCCAATCGATGATCATTTAAGGAATAGAAGGATGTTAGAGTAACCATTTTTCCGATATTTATCCAAGAGGAACTAATGATCCTACAAGGGCAAAAGCTTTTATCCTATTAACTTCTCGTACTGCTCTTTGGATATCAAACTACTGACCTCACTGCTGTCCTCGATCTGGATCTTACAAATCCAACCTTCTTTTTCAGGAGATCGATTGATCATACCACAGTCATTTGCAAGCTCATTATTAATCTCTATAACAATTCCTGTAACTGGAGAATAAATATCGGCTGCCGCTTTAGTAGATTCTAAAACCGCCATTTCCTCCCCTTTTTTAATCTGGGCGGCCACATTAGGCAATTCAACATAGACGATCTCTCCTAGCTCTTTTTGAGCATATAGAGTAATTCCGATCGTACCGATATCACCATTGCATACGATCCATTCATGGGAAGGGGTGAACTGCATAAAAACTCCTTTATACTTTTACAAGCTTAAGACTTGCCCATAGACTAGGGCTTTGCATAATATCAAAATAATCAGAAGAAACAGAAAAATGCTGCGGCAAAGCTTTATACCGATTGATCCTATAGGTAAATCCAATTCTAGGAAAAATCTGAGGATCATACCCATGCAAACAGCTCGCAGGGATAAGAAAATCCAAGACATAATCTTGCCGGCCGTGTTTAACACTTACACTTAGCAATTCTGGATCACATAACGGATGGGAATCATCTGATCGAAACTTAGAAAACTCTTGAGCCTGCATCCCTTGGACGGGGTGAGCTAAAAACACAAAGTGATGGCAAAAACGTGTAGCAAAACCACCGGTTTTTCTGTCCCTTGTGTCTATAAAAACCTCGATACTATCTCCATCGTCATAATGAGGAAAACTACTGTTTTCAAAAGGCTTATGAACATTTACCCTTCCAACCAATCCCTGCTCATTCCATGTTAGATAAAAATCAGCAAAAGAAGACTCATTTAAAAAGGGGCCTAGATCAGGTAAGGGGGCTGTTTTCTGAAAAATCTTTTTAGACGCAATTTCTTCACCAAACGGAAGGTCAAGAGTAATACTAAAAAAATCTAATGGGAGCAAAGGGTCTAGGGCTTCGAATGGAAGATCAACAGTCATAAGCCCCTGGCTTCATCATCAATGAATCGAACAGCCTTTTTCTCTGTCATTTTAATAAGCAGATCTGAAGCAAGCCGCTCTTGAGTATCCGATCGGACCCATTCCTGAATTTGCTGTTCCGCAATCGCAGACACCTCTTTTCTTTGACTGCGTTCAATCATATGGAAGAAGGCTAAAGACCCTTGATTCATAGTAATCACAGGAGACCAAGAATCTAGCTGCATAGACCAAAGATCTTGTGTAGAAGCAAATGGAACATCAGTTTTAGAGATCTGCTTTTGTGTTTTTATAAGAAGCCACTGTTTTTCGAAATCTCTCTGGTAATACTGCCGATCAATAAGAGATACCCAGTTAGGATTTTCAGGCTCAGACTGTACAGCTGCCTGCGCCTCTTTTAAAAAATTCAAAAAGCGGTATGTAACATAAAAGGAAGGATCGAATGGTTTATTCGAAACAGGCTCTGCTTTGAAATCAAGTGCGTATTGCTTTTCAATAGCTTTTAAAATATCAGCAAAAGCATACCTAGCTAACGAATCCTGCACCTCATGTATAGGTTTAATGCCTTGGGAAGTTTGATAGGTTGAAGGATCTTTTTTGCGGGCCTCTGGATAGACTTCCTCTAGACGTTTATAAAATAAAGGATCGAGGATTCCTGCGGCAAGTGCTTCATTAAACGGGATGATCTTTTTACGATCATCCCTGCTAATGAGTTTAATGCAGTAATAGTTCTTCTGATCTGGGCAGTAGCATTCGAGGACCTTTTGTGCAACAATTGCTTCTACGGTTGGTTGTTTATCACTTGGTAAAGGAGCTTTATCCAAATAGTTCATTAAAGGGAGGTGGTCATTAAAACCAAAGGGGCTATTCTTCATCTTTAAGCTTAATTTCCACTCTTTGGTCTTTTTTTGCCGTTTTTGAAGGGCTTGTTTGATTAACTCTGGAGTTTCATTTAAGATGGCATTTTGGGAAAACAGATCAATCTCAGCTCTCTGGACATTTGATAAAGACTCTAATAGAGCAAAACGATCGTTTGAGGATAAGGATTTATCCGAAGATAAATAGGGAAATGCCTTTTTGATTCTCTCCCAATGTTCATCAAGCAGCTGCCAATGCCATACCTGCTTTAAGCTAATCTGTGACAGAAGACCTTCCCGTTGGACCTCAGAATACTCCACAAGATATTTTTTCTGCACAAGCTCAGGGACCCGTTTTTCAATATCCGCTATAGGACTAGTCGTTTTAGGAAGAGCTAAAAGATCTGCCCTTAGTTTTAAAGGACAAACACTATCGATATAAACTTGCAGCTTAAGCGATGATACAAAATCTAGCTTTTGCAAATGAGCGGGCAGCTCATATAGATCTACTGATGCAATTTTATTAGCAAGATCCCTACGCGCATCGATAATACCTGGATCAAACCCAATTATTTTAGCAGAATCACTCATGACTTTTCTAAAGAGCATCACACTGCGCCAGAGGTCAAGAACTCCTGGCTCATCCATCCCAAGCATTGCAACCTGTTGATAAAACCGTGTTTTTAATTCTTCCGAAGAGAGTTTATTATCTGCTTGATCCTGCAGAGCAGATGCCAAATTACCCATTAAATCTTGCCGAAGCTCTTTAATTGATACTGAATATCCCTTTTGTTTACCAAAACGAGCAGTGTTCAAAATAAACTGAGATACCAACTCAAGATATTTAGATCCTACCGCGTCAATCAAACGAGAAAAACCACAAACTGACAAATCGGCATAGGTAAGCCTTGGGTCTTGCTCTAAGTTAGAATTTTGATGCTGCTGCTGCATTAGAATTTTTCTGATTAATTCGATGGGGATACGCTGCTGCTTGATAAAAGCTTGGCTTAAAACAGAAAACATTTCCTGCTGATGCCTTAATTTTGCATCATGTAGTTTATTTATAATCGAGCCCATTTCAGGATCAAAACTTTTCCATATAGATTCTATTGATATAGATGAATCTTTTGGGTGCATATAAGGGCAAAATCCTGAGGCATTATTCCACTTAGACTCTATTTCACGACCGCATTCAAAGTTAAAATACTCAAACAGCTGCTCGCCAAGACCGGTAGATAAAAAATCTTTTTCAACAACACCGTTATTGAGCAAATTCAAAGCCGCTGCCTGCCCCTGCAGGGACCGATTCTGGCTACTAGAAGAGAGAAACTGGATCATTTTAAGAAGCTGTGATGTTTTTAAAGAAGACCCATCGATGAGCCTTGTAAACTCAACATCTTTAGATACCCTCTGTGACTGGGAGAGTAAGCTACTAAAAGTGCCAAAAAAAACAAAAGCAATCGAAATAAAGCTGATCGTGACAATAAAAACTATTTTTTGATG
This sequence comes from Chlamydia trachomatis, assembly GCA_945875745.1. Classification (GTDB taxonomy): domain Bacteria; phylum Chlamydiota; class Chlamydiia; order Chlamydiales; family Rhabdochlamydiaceae; genus VGMB01. The sequence continues at coordinate 7,550 of CAMCLJ010000037.1, read as the reverse complement.
TTTTCGTAAAAATTGCATCATAGGGGTTGTCTCACTCTTATACTGAATTGTAGATCTTACAAAAAAGTGAGCTTATTACCCAAGGTAAAAACAGATGAGTTGGGACAGATTTTTGGGTGTCCCTAGATGGATGTAGGGGAATAATTAATCAAATGAGTTTGACGAAAAAATTCAGCTAACTCTAAAATTGTGTAAATAAAAAATTTTAATGATCTGTCAAAATATGAAAAATCGAATTTTCAATCTTATTACTTTGTTGTGTATCTTAATCCTTGCCAACTCTCTTAATGCTAATTCACCAACGAACGATATATTGACAAATTCTATAGAAGACACATCAAAAATTCTGGAAAACACTTTAGCTGATGATTACCTGGCTTTATCAACATTATACGCTTCTCGAGCCGAAGATTACCTAATTCTGGGATCCAATGAAAATGCATTATCCGACTTCACCCTCGCCTACCAATATGGTTTAAATTCTTCAGATAAAATCAAAGGCACACCCGCTGTTTTTCGGGCTTTATTTGGCCTATTCCTTACATACGCTAGAGCTGAGAATTTGCAAGCAGTCGAAGAAATCGGTAAAGAGTTACGGGAAATTGTAGACTCATACTCTTGTAATGATTGCCAACATCATCTAGAAAATATTGACAGACAAATTAATGGTTATACACCAGGGAAAAATCAGACCCGAAATCTAATAAAAGATTCCCCTCTACCCCCTACCTTTAAACAAGCTAAAAAAGGTGAAGATTATCCTATTCTCGGCCCCACCGAAGTGCCTATATATGAGTGTTTAGATCGAGTTAAAACAATTGGAGATTTAGCGTATGCTTTAATAGAGGCAGTTGATAAAGTCGCCGTACGCTTAGCTGCCAAGCCGATCATCGATTATTTAATTAATTCTTGCAATCGATGTTGCAAAGCGGGAGGTCTTTGGAAAGCCTGTTTACAACCACTAGTTAATAAGTGGCATGCATGGAAGGTATTTGGCATTCCAAATGATCCTGCTTGGGATTAATAGTTTATTTACAATAATTCCCCATCCTCCAATATTAATTCAGGTTTATATGAAAATATACTTTTTTTTATTTATTTTATTATCCTTATCGATGAATGGGTATAGCAAAGAGGAATTATTTAATTACTCTTCAGATCCACTTCTTGAAATAAAACAGCCTTTACTAAAATACGGAAATGCATTTGTATTTATTCCCATGATTAAAATGGAAAGATCAACATCAACAACTCTATTGAATACAGTCTATAAAGAATTGGAACAATTTGTAACGTTAGTGAAAAATCCCGTTTTTAAATCTGAAGGAGCTGATTTATCCGTATTTAGCCATCCACCATTAACCTATACAATAGAACAATTGGTCGATGACAAGAATAAACCCCTTCCGGTGTTAAAAGCCTCTCTAACGGTTAGTAATTTTGTTGATATCATTCGATCAGGACAAAATATTTCGCTGAACACAAATACCTGGTATGCGTATGTAAAAAGCACGAATGACGTAAAAAAGGTGATCCAAACAAGTATGCCAATTATATTAAAGGCATTTATTTCTGATTTTCAGAAAGCCAATCCCAGTGAAAAAAAACCAACGGTTTATATCTGTTATGATGACTCTGATTTTGGACCTATAGAAACAAAGAGTAAGGACCCAGAGCACTGACTTGAAGGGCCTATATGTACCAGGTGGCAGAGAATCTGATATATTATCAGCAGTTTCTTACGTATTTAAGTGGTAAAAACAGGGAAATGAAAGCTCTGCCATTCCCCTGCATAAATAGAATTTATGAAGCTAGTTATTCATGGATATATTCCACTTTTTCCTTTCCAATACGTTCAATAAGAGCCGCTAATTTCCCGACAGGCACTTCATAAGTTGCATATGTTCTTTTAGCAGGATCTTGCAGCCGTTTCATTTCGTAAATTAACCGAGCTTCCACCTCATCATGTGATAGGCGCTGTTCGAGTTGTTCATACAACACATCTAGTGTGATATTAGCTTGACTGCCTATTTCGACTAATTCCACTTGGTCTGGCAAATTTTTACAGAATGCAGTAAAGGGGCGGTAACTTGGCATTAAAACAAGTTTATGTTGGTCTTGGGTACCATAAACTACTTTTACTGGGTATTGTTGCCCTTCAATCTCTATCCCTTTGTCAGTAATCTGATTTAAAGGATCTTTGATTAAAACCGCAACCTGACTATTTTGAATGACCTGACCATCACTTGTTGTATAGATCATACGGACTGGGGCGCAAATGGCTGCTTTTACAAGTAAACTAAGTGTTCCACTAAGGCCATCTATAAAGCTCAGAGCTTTTACCCATGAGCTTTCATCAGAACGGATAACACCATCCCAGAGGCCACGTATTTTGCTTAGGTAAGGAAACATATAGGCTGGGGTATGGTCAATAAATTCTGAATACTCCTTCTCAACCTGTGCTTGATACCTTTCTACAGCTGTTAAATCAGTTGCATCACGCCAATTAACCCCATGCCTACATCTTGCTATAGCCATGCTTGGAAGATAGCCTACATAAGATGTAAGGCACTGGACGGTAGTTGTTAAAAGAATGAATAAACTCGTTGCAAAGTTATCAGAGCATATTATTTGCTGCCAAGATAGATCCCTGCGCGATTCGGTGAGATAATTGGTAAAGTGAGTCCAATGCTGTCTTAAGTGACCAATATAATCAAACGCAGATGCGTGATGGTCTTGTATAAATTCAGCAAACTGTTTTGCATAACGGACATTACCCCATTCAATCCAAGTAGCCCTTGTGCTGTCTGGCGTCTTGTAAGAGTCTTTACGGTATTTTGCAGCTATTTTTAAGTCCTCTAGATTCTGCGGCGCCTTAACAAATGCCATCATCCCATTTTGCGTAGGGTCATCTGTTAATACCTCAGCAGGATGAGGAACGTAAATAAAATGATGCCGCTCCATAAACTCTTTCCAATAATCCTCACTCTGAAATGATCGGATCTCTTTGCTTTCAGCATCCCAGGTTACACCTGCTGCTGCGTTAACAAAGGAGTGAACGACTGAAACAAGTGCTTGGAGCTCTTTTGAGCCTGCATTATGTTCTCGTAATAACACAACACCGCCCGGTTTGAGTTTAGCATGCAAAGACTGAGCAAATGGATCTAACCGATCCTGTGGAATATGATGAAGCCCTCCAAGGCATCCGATCAAGTCCAGGTCGTTATCCGGTATTTTAGAATCATCAATTGGTTTATAAGTTTTTTCAGGCTCAAGTTCAGCACTTGTACAATCTGGATCATTTAATGGCAGAGAGTCCCTGTAGGGATAAGAAGAAAGCAGGGCCCCTGCTTCAAGCCTTTCTTTTAGTCCCCCTTCATAAGGTTTGTCGCTGATATCGAGCACCTTACCATCTAAAGCGAGATTGGCTGTTTTTTGCAGGGTCTTATGATACCTGCGAAAGTAGACTTCTAAATAATTATGAAACTCGTGCCCACGAAAATCCTTCATTAAGCTCTGAGCCTGCTGACCCATACCCTTCTGCAGTACAGACAAAGCCTGAATCTGATAAAATACAGAAGGCAGCCCCTTGCGCATTTGATCGATCTGAGCTGTTAACTCCGTATAGATCTGCTCATCTGATTTACTCGGATCTGCAAGAATCTCCCCCATCTGACCCAGAACTTTGTGACTATCTAACTGATAGAAAATTGTTTGGAGAAATTTAACAAATTCACTTTTTAAGGGCCCCGAACCAAAAACAGTACGAAAAGTAGAATCACTATGAGCTTGATCAGAATGAGGGAGCTCTCGATTCAAAGCAGACGTGTATACTGGGTCTTTCATTCCACTCGCATTAATATTCATAAATCCTCACCCTTTTAAACATCATAATATTTTTGTGTATGCTCATTGCCAAAAACATGAGCCGGATCAAACTTTGCTTTCATCTGACGCATTTGCCCGACCCTATCTATGCCGTAGCCACTCTCAAACTGTTCTTTTGTGGCATAAGGCATATAAGCTTGGTAAAACACCCCATTATTCCCCAAAAGATACTGATTTACTTCTTCGATCCACCCCTTTGTTTTTTCAATGGAAGAGCAGGTCTTTTCTTGAGCAAAACAGATCACAACCGCAAATCTTTCTTCCTCTGCATAAGGTAGGATCGAGATCTCATCTTTAGGGACAACACGAATAGTTGCATTCACTACTCGAACAGAATTATCTGTTAATTTCTTGCCTAAAAATTTAACAAATTCAACAAGCCCATCCGGTTTAATAAAATATTCTTGCAACCACTCTGTCTTAAGATTTGATTCATGTAACATCAAAAAGGACTTAATCGGTGGGTGTAGGGCCTCATTCCGAGTCATCGTTTTTCCTTCTAACATAGCAACACGCTCCTGAGACCAGAACCATGCCGTTAGCCTACGGACAGAAAAAGAAGAGAGATATCCCAATAACTGCAAGCCAATACGCTGCATCCGAGTGCCCCTTGCAGGCTCTGCCTGTATAGACCGATTGGCAACAGCCCCCGAGACGCCGGTAATACTTCGATAACTGTCCATACAAACCCGACCAAACAGGTCGGTAGATAAAGAATTGAGGGATAATCTGCCCCCAAACAACTGGACTGCCGTATCTTGTTGGATCTTTCTATACTCATCTATAAAGCTTTCTATGCGAATCTGGCGGGCATCTTCCATTACAACTTCATTATCGACAATGTCCAGAGTTGCCTCGACCACAACACCAAAATATCCCATGGTTCCAAACATACATTTAAATAACTGCTCGTCATCCGAGAGCCTCTCAAAAGGCACACCCTCTTTAGGACGAGGTAAAATTCTTAGGTTTCCGTTTGAATCAATAATTTTTAATTCTTTGACTGTTTGAGCAATAGATCCGTGAAGATGAGCCCATCCATGGCAATTAATACCAATCGAACCACCAATAGAAAAAATATCTGAGGCTTGCTTGACAATTGCAGACTTACCCATCTGATCTAAAACCAGCTGCAGTTCTTCCCAGGTAACACCAGAACCAACAGTTGCTGTATTTTTATGTGGATCGACAGCAATTGTATTTAAATACTTTGTATGAATGACACATTGATCAGGCTTGAGCGGGATTGTTTGAGTCCCCTGACTCATGCCCGCACCGATGACTGACACCTGCTGATCCAAGCTTGTAGCCGAGCGAACTAGGTCCTGTACTGCGCTTGGAGTTGCCGGGTAGTTGACAGGATTCGATAGAGTCTTGCCATAAATATTTTCCACGCCAAAAGGACGCACCTCACATGCATGGATAGATCTTTGTAAAAAAAAGCCAGGCATCGCGTTAGGAGAATAAAGACCAAAAATAATGGCAGGAACAATAGCTAATGAATACTTAATACATTCATCTGCAAAAATTGAAAATTTATCAGATCGTATATGAAATAACATGTCAGGAATTCGTTTAAAAATGAGCTCCATGGTTAAAAAAATTGGAAAAACCACAGTACTAATAACGCGTGAGACAACCCAGCAAGATCCTTTAAGGAGGAGGTTATCTGCTTCTTTACCATATATGACTGTATCTTCGATGCCTCTAGCTAAAGCAGCCGAAGGGGATGTGAAGGGATAAGATATTGCTGAACTCATAAATAAAAAATTCCTATTTTTATTATAAATTATATTAATTGTAAAATTAACGATAATAAAAAACAAACTAAATCAACTAGATTCACAATATGATATTAATTACTCAAAAACCTCTTACTTAGTTAGGTAAAAATATTAATCGGTTTTAAATATAATATTTTAATATTAGCAACTGAAATAGAAAATTTAATTTAATTTAATAAAAAAAAAGAAATGCCAAATAAAAGCACGAAAAAATCCATAAAAAGCCCTATTTTTTCAATGTTGCACTTGGTGATAAAAAATGGTTTTAAAAGAAAGGGAAAATGAGACCTATAACAACCCTTGATAAATATAGTGACCACTAAAGAAAAGGTGGACGTTTTTCTGATGCCTGTAGGATTTTTTTACGAAGGACGATCTTAAGCACCCCCCCAAGAATCACAATCAAGGCACCTATACAAGACCATAAATTGAGCGGGTCTTTAAATATAATCCAATCGTAAACGCCTGCTAGGACTACAGAAAAATACAAAAACGCAGCAAGTCTCGGAGGTGAGCTAAACCGGTAGGCTTTAGCTCTTGCGAATTGATTAAGAAGAGAAGCTAACCCTAACCCGATAATCAAGAATAGGATCATGTTAATATCGGCAGAAGAAGCATCCAGCCCCTTATAAAAAAATATAAAAGGGATCAATCCGATGACAGAACATAGCCCAAATGTAAGTAAAATACTTAGCTCAACATTTTCTCCTTTGGCGCTTATTCCAAAAATCACTTGAGAGATAGCTTGAAATACCCCAGAACCAAGACCTATAAGGCCAAGAATAGAAAAGATCTCCTTATCCGGCTGCAAAATAAACAAGACTCCAATAAAAGAGACTAAGATACTAATCCAAGTAGACCTGCCAATCTTACTACCTATGAGCAGTTTTTCTATAAATGGGATAAACATAGGGCCTGTGTTTAAAAGGGCCATACCATTCATTAATGAAGACTTTTCGATGTAATAATAAAAGCAATACTGTGCTCCCAGAACACATAGAGCACGAATAAGGTTAGGCACGATCGCTAGATTGCTGGAGCTTTTTTTAAATTCCCCGATACAAAAATAAAAGATCAGGCACATGACAAAAGCTGAGAAAAACCGCAAAAAAACAAGAGATGCTAAAGAGACTTCCCCTTCAAAAATTTTACCAAATAGTCCCACCAAAGACAACCCGGCAGCAGATAGGAGCATAAAAGCAACGCCCTTACTAAAATCTTGCTGAACCATAAAATGGCAATCCTTGGTTGATACCAGGATTACCATTTCTAAAAATCATTGAAAAGTATTTTTAATAAGACTTAGCAAAAAGTACCCGGCGGCTACTTTTTTTTCCAGAAATCACACAAATACCTTCTTCCTCTACTGCCTCTAACGGAATGCAACGAATGGTCACATTTAAATCTTTTTTAACTATATCTTCGACTTCAGCATCGCCACTCCAATGACTATAAGCGAACCCACCATGAATCTCAGGCTGGTCTGGGTTTTTTGGAGTAAAGAAAGCGTAAAACTCTTCTTTTGTATCGATTTTTTTTATATGACTATTTTGAAGTTGTTCTGCTTTCTCGAGCAGATTCTTTTGCATGTCTTCTAAAACAGAGCAGATGCTGCTTAGTAATTCATGTTTAGACATCATCATCGTTTCTTTATGAGGCCTGTCTCTACGTGCAAGACCAAAAGAATCATTGGTGATATCTCGAGGGCCAACTTCTAGACGAAGGGGAACTCCTTTTTTAATCCAAGACCAAGTCTTCTCTCCACCTCTTAAATCTCTTTGATCGATTGTCACATGTAAAGGATGTCCCATATAATGGACGGTTCTCAGTTCACGAGCAAGTGCCTGACAATAAGCATCTACCTCGGCTTTCGTTTCT
>CAMCLJ010000036.1 GCA_945875745.1 Chlamydia trachomatis | reverse complement strand
CTGCATGATCTGGTATTGATCGGGAAAACTTGTGATGGGTAGTGTTTCTAGCTCATCTAAAAAGGGGGTGTGGATAACCCTTGCAGCCCTGCCGGAATAAGCTGAGGTAATCACAGTCGGATGGGAAGAGAGCTTGCTCAGGGCGTTTTTATAACAGGCGGGGATACCACTTTCTGGGCATGCAAGAAATGCTGTCCCCATTTGGACCCCTTGCGCTCCAAGTAGTAGGGCCGCTGCAATTTGCCCTGCGCAGGTGATCCCTCCAGATGCAATCAAAGGGGTTTGAGTTATTTCTTTTGCAAGGGGGATAAGGCTCAGCAGGCTCATTAAGCTGTCTTGAAAAGAGCCTATAAAAGTCGATCGATGCCCGCCTGCTTCAGCACCTTGTAATACGATCGCATCGACTCCAATTGCATCTAATGCTTTGACCTCATCTAGATTTGTAGCTGTTCCTATCACCTTCGTGTTGTTTTTTTTAAGAGCCTCCATTTGCTGATCGGTAAGGATCCCGCAGGAAAAGCTAAAGACAGGAACCCTTTCTTCTATTATCACCTTAAGTTGCTCTTCAAAAGAGATGATGGGGTTTGTAGTGGTATTGATTGCTGCAAGACCTAGTTTTTTTCTATAAGGGTTTAACGCTTTTTCTACCTCGAAACCGTTGATAGCAGTCTCTTGCTTTTGTAAGGAATACAGGTGTACATGGAACCGTTTACTCGTTTTCATTCTAATTGAACTAATCGCTTTACGGATTTGATCTGGGCGCATGTAGAAGGCCTCGAGCACGCCGAGGCCTCCGGCATAACAGATTGATGTGATAAGCTCTGTTGTAGATTGTCCACTTAACGGTCCTTGTATCAGAGGAAAGTCTATGTGTAATAATTTCGTTAAACTATTTTTTGGCCATAAATCAGACATGCAGCATCCCCTGGGGTATCAAATAGGCACCCTATATGAGAAAAGTTTTCTCTGGCAATCAAATTTAATAGAGATTAAAAAAATAGAGATAACAGAAAAAATTCTTGAAAAGAGGGATCATGACAACATTTGCTCATTTACAATCAGTACACAAACTCAACGAGCTTGCTAAAGATCCCTTCGATTTAACAGCGCATGATGCTTTATCTGCGAAAAGAATTGATTCAATGATCAAAGAGTCTTATGGCCTGAAGCTTTTCTATTCTACCGAAAGGGTCTGTGATGATGTTTTAAGCGCACTCGATGAGCTTGCAACCGAATGTGGTGTCATCGAAAAAATGCAAGATATGCAGTCTGGCAAGGTGATCAACCGAATCGAGGGAGTTGAAAGTGAAAACCGGGCTGTTCTTCACACAGCGATGAGAGATTTTTTTGATCATACCCAAACATCTGATGAAGCCAAGCTCGCAGCGCAGCTAGCTTATAAAGAGCTAGAAAAGCTCACGGCCTTTTTAAAAGACATCGAAGCCTCTCATGAGTATACCGACATCGTCCAAGTGGGTATTGGCGGCTCTGATTTAGGTCCTCGGGCCATTTATCTAGCATTAAAAGCCTATCGCAAGCCCGGCAGGCGCGCCCATTTTTTTTCTAATGTCGATCCAGATGATGGTATCGATGTGATGCTCGATTTGGATCTATCTAAAACCCTCTTTGTGATTGTTTCTAAATCTGGAGCTACTTTGGAAACATCGACGAATGAAGAGCTTGTTCGAGATCGGCTAAAAAAGGCAGGCCTTGACCCTAAAAATCATTTGATCGCTGTCACCGGTCAGGGCAGTCCTATGGATGACCCGCAACGATATTTAACCTCTTTTTACATATGGGATTATATTGGAGGCAGATATTCTGTCACCTCAATGGTCGGTGGTGTTGTTTTAGCCTTTGCTTTAGGAATGGATCGTTTTATTGATTTTCTTAAAGGGGCAAGCGTCATTGATAAATCGGTCTTAAAAAAGGAAGGGAACCTCCCCCTGATGTCAGCTCTGCTGTCTGTTTGGAATCGCAATTTCTTAAATCTTCCAACACAGGCCATCATTCCCTATTCACAGGCCTTATCTCGTTTTCCAGCCCATTTGCAGCAGTTAAATATGGAATCTAACGGCAAAAGGATTGATCGACATGGAAGAGCGGTAGCTTTTGATACCGGAGCTATTTATTGGGGAGAGCCAGGAACCAACGGTCAGCATTCTTTTTTTCAGCTGATTCATCAAGGTACAACGACAATTCCTGTGGAATTCATTGGCTTTGCCCGTAGTCAGCACAAACAGGACGTCCTTTTTAAAGACACCTATTGCCAAGAAAAATTGCTAGCCAACCTGTTCGCTCAATCTGTAGCGCTTGCCACAGGGCAAAAAAGTCCGAATCCTAATAAAGTGTTTACAGGCAACAGACCTACAAGGATCCTTTTTGCAGAAAAGCTCGATCCGTATACGCTCGGTCAGCTCCTTTCTTATTATGAGCATGCAGCTGCTTTCCAAGGGTTTTTATGGGATATTAATTCGTTCGATCAAGAGGGAGTCCAGCTAGGCAAGGTCCTAGCCATGCAATTTTTAGATCTTTTTGCCCAAAAGAATAAGGGTAGAGATTTGGATTCTAAGGAGTTTCCGATAGGCGCTGCGTACCTGCGTCATATCGATATAAACCGCCTGTGAATCGAATCTAGAGGATTGTCATCAATTTAACGTAATTTACCAGACCACCCTAGTTTCGTTCTTAAAGTAGAAAAATAGTCTCTTCTAAATAGGCTTACTAGCTTAAAATTTCTGGCCGATCTTACGATTTTAAACACCTCGCCTGTGTTGAGCTCGAAACTCTCTAAACCATCCGCTCTAATTTCAATGGGAACATATTCGCTTGAATATTGAATTTGGATCTCTTGGTTAGGCATCAGAACGATCGGGCGGTTGGAAATTGTATGAGGACTAATTGGGGTGATTACAATCGCTTGTAGATCGGGGCTTAAGATGGGTCCTCCGGCGGCGAGGGAGTAGGCTGTCGATCCATTCGGTGTGGAAATGATAATTCCATCTGCTTCAAAGGTGTTGAGATACGATCCGTCGACGTAGATCGCAATCTCTACAAGGGTTGGATTTCTTCCTCTATGAACAACGATGTCATTGATTGCAAAACAACTTCCTCCATTAGGACATTCTCCTTGGATCATTAATCGTTCATGGATTTTATATGCCCCATTTAATAGATCCTGTAGGCTGGGATAGATGTCGGTAAGAGGTACATCTGCCATAAACCCTAGGTGTCCTAGATTAATCCCCAGTATCGGAGCATCTAGGTGAACGTATTTATGGGCAATCCCAAGAATTGTCCCATCTCCTCCCATGGAGATGATGAAATCAATTTTTTCATGAGGGAATTCAGAAAGGGGTTTTGCTCCAAAAAGAGGTGCATCGTGATCTTCTGTTACAACAGTGACCCCATGTTCTTTTAAAAAACTGGAAACTCCTACAGCAAAGGTATGAGAATGTTCTTTCGAGCTATTGGCAAATAAGGCAATGATCATGGAGCAAGATCCGCTGTTTGTAGTTGTTTTTCTAAGTTTAAAAGATCGATTGCCCGCGAGGCTATATTCTGAGGATCGAGCCCTATTTCTTTTAGCAGTTCTTTATTGGTGCCCTGCTCGAGAAATACATCGGGTATCCCAAAGTTTGTAACATGCAGGTTTGTAAATCCATTTTGGATAATAAAGGAATTGATGATTGATCCAAGACCTACACTCAGGGCATGCTCTTCTATGGTAATTACATATTCGTGAGAAGAAAAGGTTTTGTAGAATAGATCCCCATCCAGAGGTTTTAGAAAGACAGGATCGATCACAGTCGGTTTTATTCCATAACCTTCTAGAATCTTAGAAACGTCTAAGGCCGTTTGGAACATATGGCCAAGGCAGATAATCACCACCTGCGCACCTTCTTGGAGGATGTCTGCAGAGCCCATCTCTCTTCTGGTAATCGGTAAGGTAGGTGGCTGTGTCACAAGGTTGGGATATCGTATGGCTACAGGACGCTGCCAAGAAAAAGCACTTTCCATTAGTTCGATAAGAACCTGACCGTTTCGAGGCTGACAGATGACCATATTGGGCATCGCATTTAAAAATCCAATATCATAAATACCATGGTGGGTAGATCCGTCAGGACCTGATATTCCAGCTCGATCGATTGCAAAGACTACAGGTAGTTCTTGTAGGCACACATCATGGAAGAGATTGTCTAGTGCTCTTTGTAAAAAAGTAGCGTAGATAGAGCAGACCACTTTCATTTTTTTATTTTTTGCAATCCCCCCACTAAAGGCGACGCTATGTCCTTCGGCAATTCCCACATCTAAACATCGATTTGGATACTTGTTCATCAACGCATCTAAACAGGAGCCAGCTGGCATAGCGGGGGTGATGGTCACAATCAATGGATCTTTTTCAGCCATTTGTAAAATATGCTTTCCAAAGAGCTGGGGGAAAGTAGGTAAAGAGGTAGCTGGCGTATGAAATTTGCCAGTTACCTTATCAAAAGGTTTGCAGCCGTGGTAACAGGTAGGATCATTAATCGCTGTCTCCATTCCCTTACCTTTGGTGGTCAGCACATGCAGAAGAACAGGGCGCGGACTTTCCTTTAAAGCTTGTAGTACATCAATGAGCTCTTGAATATTATGCCCATCAATTGGTCCTACGTACGATAGCCCAAATTGTTCAAAAAAAGGAGCGGTGCTCACAAGGTTTTTTAACGACTCTGTGATTTTATGTCCTTGCTTGGCTAAAAATGAGCCCAGATTGGGAATCTTTGAAAGAAAGAGTTCAATTTCATTATAGATCTTATTCGAGGTGGGGTTATTTAAAAAACGGCTGAGGATGTTAGATATCGCCCCAACATTTTTAGAAATCGACATGTTGTTATCATTTAGGATAACGATAAATTTCTGAAGATCTTTAGGGATGTTATTTAGTCCTTCTAAAGTAAGTCCACATGTCAGTGATGCATCACCAAGAATGGGTAGCACGTAGTTTGTTTCTGAGGTAAGGTCTCTTGCTGTCGCCTGCCCTAAACCTAAAGACAGGGCCGTGCCGGCATGCCCTGCAAAAAAATGATCGTGGGCAGATTCTTTCGGGTTGGTAAATCCACACAGCCCTTTAAACTGCCTAATTTGACCAAATTTGTCTTTGCGACCTGTTAATAGTTTGTGAGTGTAGCTTTGATGGCTTACATCGAAAATGAGTTTGTCTTCAGGGGAGTTGAATACCGTATGCAGAGCAATGGTTAACTCTACGATACCAAGATTAGACGCCAGGTGGCCGCCTGTGATAGCCAGGGTATCGATGATTGTTTGGCGGATTTCAGATGCCAAGATCTCAAGCTCATGAATATCAAAGGCTTTAAGATCTGCATTCGAGGTCATCTGATTCAGGAGAGTATTCATACTCCTATTTCCCTCTGTGTGAGTGTAGAGTGGAAAGATTTAGAAAAAGGTTGCGTTTGCACACCACCTGAGGCCGATAGCGATAACTCTCCTTCTCTAGTTTTTACAAGGGTTTCAATTTTTTTTTCAGCCTGATAGAGCTTAGAGTTGCAATAGATAATTAAACGATCAGCTTCTTCATACAAATTCAGGGAATCTTCAAGGGATAATTTCCCAGAATTCATTTTTTCTAGGATCTCTTCTAGACGGGAATAAGCCCCTTCAAATGTAATCATATGGTCTTGTGTCATTTTGTCTTGTCCACCTTTACTTGGATTTCTCCGTCCTGCAAGAGCACGTGAAGTTTTTGATTGTTTACTACATCGCTAGCTTTAAGAATAACTGAATCTTTTGTTTCAGAAAAGAGAATGCAATAGCCCTTGGTTAAAAGGTTTTTAGGGTTTACGGCGGATAGGTGGGAAATAAGCCTTTGATACCCATCCATTTTAATTTGAAGATCCCCTTTTATTTTTTGATCAAGACGGTTTTGTAATATTTTCTTTTCAACAAGAGCCCTCTTTTTCTCTATCTGTAAGAAAAGAGCTGTATCAATCCTTTTCTGATACGACTTAAATTTTTCTTGAAACACAAGAATTTGGCTTGCGGGGTTAAGGGCAGCGGCTTGGTTTTTTTTCGATAAGAGTTTAAGCCCACTTTCCGATAGAAGGGTTTTCATTTTAAGATCTATTCTTTGACTTTTTTCATCCAGATCTTGCCATTTAGAAGACAGGACCTGCTGGGCAGAGGCGATATAAGGGTGTTTTTGCATGGTCTGTAGCTGCCGCCTGTGGGTTTGTACCTTACTCTCGATAGTATTCTGGATTTGCCCTTTGGTCCTGGATAAAAATATCAGCTGCTGCGCTTTTTCAGCCGTACATATTTCTGCTGCTGCAGAAGGAGTTGGAGCTCTTACATCGGCTGCAAAATCTGATAAGGATACATCCGTTTCGTGTCCTACAGCCGAAATAATTGGAATTTTCGATCTGGCAATTGCTCTAACAACTACTTCTTCATTGAATGCCCACAGATCTTCTAGGCTGCCTCCACCTCTACCTACAATCAACACATCGCATATTGCATAACGATTGCAATCATCGATTGCTCTGGCGATTTCCTCCGCTGAGCCCTCACCCTGGACCTTTACTGGATTAAGGATCAGATGCATCCCGCTTGAGCGTCTTTCTAAAACCGTTAAAATATCTTGAATCACAGCTCCCGTTGGGCTTGTGATGACACCGATGATTTTAGGGAATCGGGGAAGAGGTTTTTTAAGGCTTTTATCAAATAAACCTTCGGCCTGCAATTTTTCTTTTAACATATGCAGTTGCATCAAAAGGGTACCTATCCCTACATACTCTATGGTTTTGACCAAAAGTTGATAGTTACCCCTGGGGGCATATACTGAAATATCTCCTTGAACTACGACTTGGTCCCCTTCTTTAGGGGCTCTGCTTAAGGCTTTTGTGTGCCCTTTAAAAAGAACACAAGAGATTTGAGAGGCTGCATCTTTGAGGGTAAAGTAGTAATGTCCAGAGGCCTGTAGTTTTATATTGCTAATTTCCCCTTTTACGTAAATCGATGAAAATCCATTTTCCAGTTGTTGCTTGATTTGAGATGTCAACTCAGTGACGGAAAGGGCTTTCATAAAGAGGGGGTGTATATTGTAAAAATGGCTCTTAAGATCTAACTAGTTGTTTTAGGATCCTATCAAAACATCTGATTAAAGGTAATGTGTTTTCTGATCGATTATAAGAAAAATTACTCACTAGTTTTTTAAAAAAATAGGTGTAAATCCCCTTGATTTGCAAGATCCTGATTGAGTATGATATTTAAGACCTAACTTGCCTTCAAGGAAGTATATTCATGCGCAAATCAATTATAGCAGGCAACTGGAAGATGCATAAGTCTGCTGCAGAGACTAAAGCCTTTTTTAAAGAATTGCTCATCCAAAACTTATCTTCCGATGTCCGCATTTTATTGGCGGTGCCTTTTTTGGATATTGTAGATGCTGTGATTACAACGCAGGGCTCTGCTATTGAAATTGGGGCTCAGACCCTGTCTGAGCATTCCTATGGAGCTTATACAGGTGAGGTTGCCGGCTCTATGTTAAAAGAGGCAGGTGTCTCTTTTGTACTCATTGGTCATTCAGAACGTAGGACCCTTTTCCATGAGACCAACGAGGTTATCCGTGAAAAAATGAAAAAAGCCTTAGAGTGCCAGATCACCCCAATTCTCTGTTTCGGAGAAACCCTATCAGACAGGCAGCAGGGAAGGGCGGGTCAAATTTTACAGGAGCAGCTCTATGACGCTCTATCTGCGATCCGACCAGAGGATCTTTCCAAGGTCATTTTAGCCTATGAGCCCGTATGGGCAATTGGTACAGGGCAGACAGCTTCACCGGAGGTGGCTCAAGAAACCCACCGGGCTTGTCGAGACTTTCTTAGAAAGACGTGGGGGAGCAATTTTTCCGATCACGTATCTATTCTCTATGGTGGTTCTGTTAAATCTGATAATATTGGTGCTTTAATGAAGCAGAAGGATATTGACGGGGCTCTGGTAGGAGGGGCTTCTTTAGATCCTGTGGGATTTGCTAAAATTATTAACTTTTAATTGATATAGGTGTGCTTAATGAGTTTTTTGTTTTACATGACGCTATTTACGTTCGTTGGGCTCTGCGCCCTTCTATGTCTATTGGTTCTTGTCCAAGAAAGTAAAAGTTTAGGTCTTGGAGCTTCTTTTGGTGGGGATCCTGGTGATTCTTTATTTGGAACCTCTACAGCCGATGTATTAAAGAAGTTTACTGCCTGGCTTGCAGCTTTTTTTATTGTCTCTTGCGTATTGCTCTCTATTTGGTCTGAGTCGCTGGCTCAAAAAGCTATCCCGCTTCCTTATTCTATTGAAGAATTCAATCCGGACCTAGCCCCATGAAGCTGCCACTTGTTTATTATGGGGACCCTATTTTAAGACAGCTATGTGTGCCCGTTGCTGAGGTTACCGATGAGATTCGAGGCTTTGTAGCTGATATGATAGAAGCAATGGATGCAAGTGATGGTGTTGGGATTGCCGCCCCTCAAGTGGGTAGAGCGATTCGCTTATTTGTCTTAAGAAATTACCTCGACTCTGAGACGGGGGAAGTGACCCTGTCTGATCCTATTGTATATATTAATCCTAAGATTACACTGCTTTCTGAGGAGCTTGTAGAGGATATAGAGGGGTGCCTATCGATACCTGGAGTGCGAGCAAAGGTAAAACGTCCACTTAAAATTAAAGTAGAGGCCACAGATCTAAATGGTGCCCTTTTTTATGAAGAGCTTGAAGGATATAACGCAAGAGTCCGTATGCATGAAAACGATCATATCAATGGAGTGTTATTCATTGACCGGCTAGATGTGTCTGCTAAGAAAAAGATAGAACCAGTTCTTAAAGAGATTAAAAGAAAGTGGTCTAAGTAACCGGTATTATTCTGAATATGTAGAAATAATAAAGGCAGATTCAATAGAATCTGCCTAGTTTATCGATCTCTTAGCAATTCTTCTTATTTCTTTATGGAGCAATTAGCCGCTAGAGCACCTGAATGGACCATAATATAAGGGGTTCTGGTATATTTACTTTTACCCCGCGTTGGAAAATAAATTGTAAAAGCTATTTCTATTCTCTTTGTTTCCAAAGATTCCAATTACGATTACAGTACCAAGCGTCATGCAGCTGCGATTATAGAAATTTTGATACATTCTATTATATCTATTTAAAAGGCCTTGATGATTTATCCTCTCTAAATTCGCATGATCCGCGGGCCGGGCCGACGAGGAGCTAGTACCATTCCTTACGCGCCCACCAAAACCAGTCTGCGTTAATAGCATAGTATCTATTTGCTCACCAGCATCAGAACCACCCTGAGTGGCGTCTGAGGCATTCGCTCTGTGAGCCTCTACAAACTCTGCAGGGGTTAACTCAGAGGTGTCCATTAAGGCATAGCCGTTGATCGATGAGATTAAATTTATGCATCGCTCAGCGAATGCAGTTCCCATCAAGTAGGTAGAGACGGCAGGGTTGCTTTTATCTACTAGCGTATACATAACGTAAAGGCCGGCTCCAGATAGGGCCGTGTGATAAACATTTGCGTATATAGTTTCTCTGAGAATGGAGTTACGTGTTCTTGTTGCTACTGGGTTTGCTGCCATAATTACCTCGTTATTTTTAATATTTTAAAATACAAACTTCTACAATATATTATATATAAAATAGCTATTTTTATTCTATTATTAAAATAATTTTATTTATTACTTTAATATGAAAATATTTAAAAGAAATGGCAATTATTTGTTATAAATCATATTTTTTATATTATTTTTTAATATAATAGATAGGGTGAAAAATTAAGGCATCACCTCAAGGTATTGATTCAAGGGAGGTGCTTTTGAGTAAAATTATTTTTATAAATAGGTGTCAGAACTATTTAGCTAATTGGAGCTGCGTGGTGAACCGGTCATCATCCGGGGCATGGTAATACGAGAATTTTAGTTGCCAGTTCGATGGCAGACGGGAGATTAGATCCGTTTTTATCGTTCTGTAGCTAGGATCATTTTTTCGGTTCCATCCGTTAGCAGACTGTATATTCAGAGTCCATTTTGGTGAGAATCTAACATTCATATTAGCAAGAACGGTATCTCTGCGATCTGATGCAGGGGAGTGGACAAGGTCTGATATAGAATGGCTCATATCTAAGATAAAGTCATCGTGATTGGCTTTACGAAAGTCATACTCACTTCTATGTCGATATTCCACCCAAAAGGCAAGGTTTTCATTAACAGTGATATCTGCGCGGGTATTGATATAGTCTAAGACATGCTCTTGAAAGTTCCAGGCTATATCGCTTTGTAGTCCATAACTGGGTCTATCCCAGTAAAGACAGGTGTAGAGCTTAGGAAAGGTCTTACTGTATACATGCTGGGCAAAGTATGTGTTAGAATACAGATCCAAAGAAAAGATAGGTAACGGATGGCCCAATCTGTTGGAAAAGAAAGAGTGTTTTGTTCCTAAACGCAGCTCATTGAGTTTGTAATATCCATCATCCATACTAAAGGTAAAATGATGGGGATTGCTTACTCGGGGTTTGGTAAGACCTCTATATTTAATATACGGATCGACCCGGTGGATTTGACTGGTATAGGATTTATAAAGCTGTGTTGTCAGCTCACCCCCATATCCCAAGACCAGTTGTCCTGCATCTTC
Source organism: Chlamydia trachomatis (assembly GCA_945875745.1). GTDB lineage: Bacteria > Chlamydiota > Chlamydiia > Chlamydiales > Rhabdochlamydiaceae > VGMB01. The sequence continues at coordinate 7,483 of CAMCLJ010000036.1, read as the reverse complement.
ATGCTCTTGGTTGTTAGTATAAAAAATACCGGTGGCACCGATATGGGGTGTCAGCGTTAAAGGACCTAAAGGGATGGGACGGTAGAGTTGATTTTTACTCTCTATCCGGGCTGTCTTTGTGGTAGGCAGCATACTTTGTAGCTGCTTAGAGTAGGTATAGGTCAAATATCCCGCGCTCAGAGAATTCTGAGAAAGAATGCCAGATCCACCTATAGAAAAAGGGCGAACGCCCATGGTAACAAGTGGAAGCTGTTGGTTGATGCTTTCAAATTTATTGATCTGTGGCTGCAGGCTTAATGTGGCAAAGGCATTATTTTCTTGATGGTTGATCAGAAGCCTTGTTCTTTTTTGTGTGTCGATCACGAAATCAGAGCTTTTAAAATCAGTGATCATTTGCACGTCACTAAATTTATCATACTGCAGATGGAGGAATGTTTTTTTATCCAGACTCTGATGACTTAAAAGCCCTTGCAAGCGATACCGCTTAGGGTTTCTCTCTTCAGGGACGATTTTATCATAAGCGCCATAGCTTCTAGTGATAAAAGCTGTCCTTTCATCGGGAGAATAATATTCTGATTCAACCGCTGCTCCAAACCCTCTGCTGAGCCTGTAATCTAAACGAAAGAAAATATTTAGATCCTCATACGAAAGAAGTCTATAGCGCATGGTAGCTCTGGGACCGAGTCCCTTATCCCAAACGACTTTATATTTGATGGGGGGATCAGAGAAAATTTTTAGGTTGCTACGCAAAGCAGGTAACCAAAAAACGGGGATTTTAAAAAACTTAAAACGGATGTTATTGGCTGATAGAACGTGCTCTCTTGTAATCTTGACAAGTTCTGAATCGATTTCCCAAAGATTATCTTTGTTTTCAGAGGTCGTGATAAATGCGTTATAAATATAATAGCTTCCATCTTTCTGAAGCTCTATTTTATCTCCACCTAAAAACCATATATCGACGTCAGTGCAGCCTTTCCACAAAGTGCCGGTTTTTGAATCGAAGTTAAATTCTAATTTTTCACCGACAAAAAATCTTCCACCAAACTCCATCAGAAGATCGCCTTCTGCAACTACCTTTAATACCCGGATCCCATTTTCAATTTTATTGGTATATTCAAGATGCTGAGCCTGGATTCTAATCCCTTCGGCGGTAATAACCCCCCCTTGAGATGTTTTAAGAACCCCTTGAGTAAAAATAGGTTCTTTTAGATCCAGTTGCAAATCATCGGCGGTAAGGGGGGCTTTGCTAATCTCAGAGTTTACTTGAGCGATCTCTTTCTGTTTTCTTTTTTTTCCAGGAAGAGTTTTGATCGCTTCTTTAAAAGAGCTGGGGTTAGGGGGAGTGAAGCTGACATTTGCCTGCACCGTTGTTATAAGTCCAAAAAAGGTCAGGCAGGCAAGGGATATCAAAGGCTTTTTTATTCCGATCATGGATCTGGTATTCTCTATAGGATAAAGGAGGGAATATAGATTATATTATAAATATTTACCAATTGAAAGAATAGGTAATAGGGACAGCATTGCTCAAAGGTCAGCCGGTGCTATTTAGATTGCAATAGAGAGTGTAGTAGAGATGATTGCTCAGAGTTACTGCAATGCTTTTAGCAATATTCCTGCAAGAATTGGGGTGTTTGCATTTTTTCCATCTTGCAGGGCTTTCAAAAGAAAGGCGATACTTTTTTCATCATGTTTATTGGCAAGCACTTGGTAGGATTCAATTAACAGGGATGAGCTTTCTTCGGGGGTAAGTTCAAAGTTCGATTCAGAAAGTTTCAGGGCCCAAGGTAGTGATGGACGGAACTGAATAAGCTCATCGGCTTGCCTCGATAGAATCCAGTGCTCTAGTAGCTCCTGATAAGGGCCTGGTTCTTTTAGTCTAACAAGTGCCAGATTGCAGTAAGCCCGAATAAGAGGGGCTCCAGCTGTTTGCCCTTTTCTTTTGAGTAAGGTAATACCGTTTGGACTTTTTTGATTTTCTATCAGCGATACTAAAGAGGGAATGAGCTCATTTTGCTTTGTATCCATAATCAGCTGCGCTACTTTTAAAAAAGATTCTTCAGGAAGCTCTAGGCAGTCTTTTAACAGATTTTCCCGAACAGATAAAGTGACTGCCATTAAATCATACCTGCTATGTTTGGCATGTTGCAGGCTTGAAGAAATCACCTTCCATGTCTTTAAAGAATTGCCGATAGAGCTCTGGGGTTGAAAACCTAAATCCCTGCTATCTCTGATTAAAAAATCTTTGATGTAATGGATAGCTCTTTTATCTTTTTGCTTTAATAAGGATAAAGCCGCATTGAAGCGAATGGTAAGATCGGGATCTTCTGCTAAAGAGATGAGGATGTCTTCCGAATGAGGGATGTCAGCAAGAATGGCAATGGCATATAGATTTTTTTCTTTGGCTTTACTATAGATCCCTTCTTTAGCAGATTCATCACCTAAAAAATAGAGTGATCGTAGAGCTGCTAGCTGTACGTTATCTGATGAGGAAAGACAGAGCTTTTTTAAACGCTTTAAGGAGTAGCTGTCGTTAAGGTAGCCAAGGGCTGTAGCGCATGCTTCTTGTTCGGCTGCATTACTGTGAGTCGAGCAGCTGCGGATAATCGGTAATAAATCATCTCTATTGTGTCTTGCAGCGCTTAAAATCGCTTCAATCCGCGTTGGTGGAAAAGGACTATCGATGAGATGCCTTAGTATATTGATTGCCTCAGAGGTTCCGATGATGGCAAAGAGTTCAGGAAAAAAATAGCTCATTTGAGGGGGTAGCTTATGCATCAACGCTTCAATAAGCCCAACCGATGCTTTCGATTTTCTTGCCGATAAAATATAGGCAGCTTCCAGGCGTGTATATAAGAAATCAGATCCCATTGCTTTATTAAGCAGGGTGTCGATCTGATCATCTTGCATACGAGCCATAAACTGCAAGGATGCCAGCTGTGTTTGCATATTTTTACTTGTGATCCCCGCTTCAAGGATATCATAAGGTGAGTCTAATCCAGCTAGGTTGCTCGAAAAAATGCTTAAGAGTTGGATTTCTTCATCCTGGCTGCGCGCCCCGTGTTCTAAAATAGCTTTAGCTAAATGTTCTAAGATCGTGAAATCCGCTTTGCCAGTTTGCTTTGTGTATTCGTTGTATAGCTCGATTGCTTTATGATAGTTTTTCGATTGAGCTAAATAGATGATGTGCAGCCTGCTTATAGGCTCACTTGCTACTTTCTCTGTAGTTGAGGCTTTTGCAGAGACCTCTCCACCGTTTAGTTGGAATCCAGCCATAATAAGGGATAAGAAAAAGTAGTTTTTTTTATTCATATTACACAGCTCTTAGGTGGTTCCACAGATTAATATTAAACGAGCCAAGCACATCTGAGAGGGTGTTTAAAGGTAGGCCCATCACATTATAATAGCACCCCTCGATTTTAGAGATGATGATCCCACCACCCCCTTGAATTCCGTACCCCCCTGCTTTATCACAACAGTTAAAGTGGGATACGTACTCTTTGATCTGATCCTCTGTGAGTGCATTAAAAAGGATGCTTGTGCATTCTGCTTTTGCAACTTGCTTTTGATCAGTTGTAATACACACTGCAGTAAAAACCTTGTGCCATTTGCCCGATAAGTGCCTTAAGAATTCTTTGGCCTGACTTAGATCTTTTGGTTTGTTATATATTTTTCCATCCATATAGACAACAGTATCTGCAGTCAAAATAAGTTCATGAGGCAATTGCTTTAACAGAGTTTCCCCTTTTTTTTGAGCAAGCTCTAAAGCATAACTTGCCGGATCAACTTTAAAATGGATCTGATCTTCATCGAAATCTGAGGGCACTTGTGAAAAAGGTAAGTTAAAAAAGTTTAAGATTTCTTTTCTTCGTGGAGACTGTGATCCTAGTATCATATCTATATGGGGGTTGTTTGATCCAATTATCTATCATAATGCAGATTTAATACAATCTAGGTGTAGCAGGCTTTTTATTTTTGTCATGATTTGTCTTTTGATCTTTTCTACATATCTGTTCGAGTTTTCGATGCACAGAATCAACTGTTATTTTTACAATTCCTTTATATTTTCTAGATCATTATCTTTTTCTATCCTTTATGAAAAAAGAATAGATGTTAAGGGTGTTTTTAAACTCAACATCACCAGGTTTTTGATACATTTTAATGAGATAAATAAGAAGATTATAAGTATGCACATAGAGCGTAGAATGACAGACCTTTCTTCAAGTAATCAGCTGTTTACAACAGGCTGGGCAATCGGAGGTGTTTCCTCTCCGATAGGTTCTGGTGCTGCACCTTCGACACTTGAGAGCCCATCCTCACCAGATAGTGATAAAGGGCCTTCTTTGACCGATTTTAAAGGCAAAGTAATAGGTATATGCAAAGGTGCTTTAAAAACATGTATGTACGCTTGTGGACAGATCATAAATTGGATTTCATATTTGATGACACGCTTTTTAGGTCGTGCTGATCATCGTAATGATCTTAGTTCATCTGGATTGGATCCATCATTAACATTGAAAACCGCTCAACTAGCCCAGGCTCATCCAGACCTAACAATTACAGATCATAGCCGTAGAAAAGACCCGTTGGAGGAAGGGAGCTTAAAGGGGCAAGAGAAAGCTCAAACACATCGTGAGAATAGCACATCTTGGGTGCCACCTGCAGGTATAGATCCCTCTTTATTAGAGCCAGCAAAGGATACCCTCAACCCAGAAATTCGAGAGAATAGATTTAGATTGGGCTCTGAGCTCATTGCGCGCAAATTAGCAACGGAACTAGAAAAAGCTTTAAAGCAGCAAGCTAAAAAAAACAGATAAAGCTTTTGAATATTTGAGTGCAAAAGAGGATGTTATATTAAGAAATGGATCACAACCAATTGCTGAATCACACAGAATTGGTGATTGGGAAGTTGGTATTTGCCATTTTATTGGAAGAAGAGATTCGATGGAAGATGAGCATTTGGCTACTTCCTTTGAATTATTAGCTGGTGGTAGACCCTATCCAGTGAGTTTATTTGGAGTTTTCGATGGTCATGCTGGTAGATAGGCTTCTGTATATGTAAAAGAGCATGTAGCCACAAAATTACAGCAAATACTTACTGCATATTGTTTTGATGGATTAAATGATGAGGGCATCTGGAATGCTCTAAAACAGACCTTTGTTCGATTAAACCAAGAGTTCAGTCATGAGAGAGCTGGAACGACTGCGACTGTAGCTATGATTTTAGATGGACGGCTATGGACTGCAAACGGTGGTGATTCAAGAACTATTTTAGACACTGGGATACAGCTGAGTGAAGATGCAAAACCAATCGATCCTCGATATAAGCAAGGAATTACCAATCGCAAAGGGCTTGTTCTGTCTCGTCGAGTGAATGGAAAGCTTGCTGTAGCAAGAGCTATCGGAGATCATTCTATAAAAGATTTAGACCAGCAATCTATCCCTGTTGTCAGTGCAAGAGCTAAAATTACTTCGTATCCTTTATCATCTCACGATAAGGGGAGTCATTTGATCTTGGCCTGCGATGGAATTTACGATGTAGCGAGCACAAGACAGGTCTCTAAAGCAGTTCGGGAGGATAGAGGTGCAAGAGCTGCTGAACTTGCCAAAAACATTGTCTATTCCGCTTATCAAGCAGGCTCTACAGATAATCTGTCTGCTTTGGTAGTTAAGTTGTAATAGGTATGATTTGGTTTGTCATATCACCAAATAATTATCTCGGGAGAACGGCTATAACAGCCATTTTTCCTTTTTTTTAGAGCTCTTCTGAATGTTTATCTTTGCCGTTTGTCAATTGTTTGTGTTGATAAAAATAGCAAACTTTCCTTTTTTACAATTCCTTTATATTTTCTTTATGATTATGCTCTTTCATTCTTCCTTACAGAAGGTTAAGTATTGAGGATATTTTGAATCATAGGATGAGAAGTCTCCTCACAGATTTTATGTACACAAATATCAGGAGTATAATTATGCTAAGCATCTACGAACGATTCAAATCTTGCATAACGACGTTGCCATTTTCATCAACACTAAAAGACCCAGGATCTATCGCAACTCCTTCAGCAGTTGGTATTGGAGATGGACCATCGACAATAGCAACTACGTGCCGAACTAGTGATCTCTCAAGTTCATCCTCTACAAGTGCTGCAGCAGATTCTGGATCTACAACCTTTACAGCAAGATTACGAAATATATTCAATGGTATCAGCCGAAGATGTTCTTCTGCTTTAGAAACGATCCATACCTCTATTGCATCTGCCTGTGCAAAGGTTGTAACTTGGTTTTCTAATCTTCGTCGTGGTAACACGGCTTCAGACGGGTCTATAACACTTGAGACGAATACAAGCCCACCTAACCAGTTAACAGATGCTCAGAACAGGTTAGCAGCACCAGCTTCAATTAGTTCTTTAACCGCTACACCCTTTGAACCTAATACGAGCAAAGCAGCAGTTTCAGAGTCTGCAGCGGGAGCTGAAGCTTCGGGGACTGAAGGAGCTCTACTGGCAACATCAGGCCCAGAAGTCAGGGTTGTAGGCTTTGATCCATCGACGGGTTTAGAATTAGAGATATTAAAAACAAGCGATTTATGGTCTCCAACAGAGTCTTCCTCTGCAGATGCGGTAAGCAGTTTATTATTGATCAGTCAGGTTCTGAATGCAGTTCAAGAAGCGGAGAACTGGGGAACAAGTCGTCGGTCACCGAGCCCAAGCTCAGGAAACAGGCCGGAGGGAAAAGTTAATCCTCTGATGGCATCACAGACATATGCTGAGCCTTCGGGCCGGAATCCAGATCAGTTTGGATCATTAGCGTTTTCAGGGGCCAAAGATGCTCGCAGAGGTGGGTCTTTTCTCGCTGAGCAGGGATCGGCATTAATAGCAGGATCTGTAATTTCAGAAGCTTCTGCAATCCTAACCGAGGAAGGAGTCAACGGTGCAGCGGACCTTCCCACCAGCAGAGGAAAACCAAGAGGATAAAAGGCTAGCAGCAGCTTCTGCAAGCCCAAGCAGTGTGAAAGGCAGCACTGGAGCCGAGGGTGCAGCCAAGAGTAAATCCAAGCAGAAAGGCAAGGGTGTAGGCAATTCTCATTAAACCGAGAAAAAGTAGTTCATTACTATTGACGTAATCTAAGCGTTTTTCCCTTATATAGCAGCATATTTTATACAAAGTATGCTGCTATTTTTTTTTGTTCAATAGACTTCTTTCAAAACTCAATTTTCAAGCTCAAAGTTGTACAAACCAGCCAGTAGATTAAAGCGAAGTCCAAATCTTTTACGACGATTTCTATAGCGATCCGAGATAATTTTGAAACGCTTCAACATTCCTATCACATTTTCAATAAGAACTCTTTTTCTAGATAGATCCGTGTTCCTTTCCTTATCCTCTTTAGATAGAGGATGTTTTTTGCTTCTCTTCTTGGGTATCAGGGTTCGAGCATGTATTTTTTGCAGGCCTTGATAACCAGTATCCACTCCAATTGCTATTTCTG
>CAMCLJ010000035.1 GCA_945875745.1 Chlamydia trachomatis | reverse complement strand
AGAGCTAGAATTTGCTGTACTTAGAGATGCTTGAAAAACGACTCCACTGGAACCTTCACCGAGGAACCTATCCAGCTTTAAAGCATATTCTCTAATATTGCCTGCTTGATTTTGCATAGAGAGCCGAAATATTTTAGGAATAGCGTTAGCCGTTCTAGCCTGAGAGGTATCAGATCCTGAAATGTTACTTGATTGCCCTAAGCCAACACTGCCCGAGCACCCAAAGGTTGGGTCTGCGTGTCCGGTAGCCCCCGCTACGGATGCTGAATAGTTTGTGGATTGTTGAGTAATCGAAGGTAAATGACTCATTTAAAAAAATCCGTTTTATTTTTAATAATTAAAAGATAATATTTGATTATAATATATATTATATTTAAATGTATTTATTTTAAATTAAATTATTTATTAACATTAGACTTCTTTCGAAATTCATTTCGCCAACTCCAAATTGTGGATTCCAGCGATTAAGTTAAAGCGTAGAGAAAATCTTTTACCTCTGTTTCTATACCGATCAGATATGATTTTGAACCTCTTCAGACTACCAATAACGTTTTCATTGAGAATTCGATCAATCGAAAGTTTTTGATTATTTCTTTTGTCTTCTAATGTTAGAGGGTTTTTCTTACTTCTTTTTTTACGCATTTGTGTCTTGGCATGCAGTTTTTGTAACCCTTGATATCCACAATCAGTCAACACGCTTATGGCCGGATGAATCTGTGTTTTTAAATCTTTGAACAATCGAAGAATCATGCTTCTTGCCATTGGAGAAAGCCGTGCAGATTATTTTCTGAAGATTCTTATCTACCACGATTTGAGTCTTTAACGTATGCCTTTTCTTTTTTCCTGAGTAAAAGTGTTTTTGCTTTTTTTTTGGCCTTTCAATAGGTGTTTCCGTTGCATCAATTAATACTACATCGTATTGAATATCACTCTTTAAGAGCGCTTTACGGCCTGGTAGAGCACACTCAGGGTGCTTGATCAATGTATCCTCAACACTACTTTCTTAAAAAAAAGCAGTACTATACTCAAAAATTTAATTTCGAAAGAAGTCTATTATTAATTTTTAATAAATAAATTCGAGATTTTATGTTTTGAAAAGCTGTTGTTATAGATCTTGCTGGTAGATTAGTTGAGATCCGGATTTTGCTTTACTAAGGCCTCAAGGTGCTAGGAAAGGGTATAGAGGAGGTTGGAGGTATCTTGATAAATACCAATCTTTATTCAAAAGCTGGGTAAAAGACTGTTTTTTATTTTTTCATTGGATCTTTTTGATCGTTTGCCAAGGGCTCTTTGTATTGAAATTCTTGTTTTCAACACGAAATCTGCAACAAATGAAGGTTTTTTGAGATCTTGATTTAAGAGTTTTATGGATCCTCCTTTGATATAAGGCGTGCCGCCCTCTCGTAGTGGACGACTAGAGTCGATACATAGTATCGATCAATTCTATCAATAACCTCTTTGATCATTTGCCTGTCTACGGGATTTGGTTTATCATGCAGATGCCAGACTCTGCCGATTTCTATTAGACCAATCAGTAGCTGTGAGCTTTGAGCTGTTTCATATCTAATAACGAGCGGTAAGCAGACCTTTCAGTTGTGAATGTAATTTTTGGACGGATTAGACCCCCTTTAAAGGCAAAGCCTGCTTGTCTGCTTTTTCTATGTATCTTGCGCTTTATTTTTATGACATTTACAACAAATAGACCATCCTCACGGATCTTCAAGCGTTTTTAGGTAGTTTCTTTTTCAATAAAAAATATGAAGCAGGTTGAAATATAGCCATGCAGATCTGTAATTTATACTATACGAAAACACTCCGATCATTAAAATAGGTCCGTTGTATGAGAGTGAAAATGGTTCATTTGGAGGGCCTCTGATGTCGAATAATAAACAAGTAGCCCTGACAGGCGATAGGCCAACTGGTCCGTTGCACCTGGGGCATTTTGTAGGGTCATTACAAAATAGGGTGGAGCTGCAGAAAACCCATAAGCAGTATGTGATGATCGCTGACGCACAAGCCCTGACTGATAATGCTGACAACCCAGAAAAGGTAAGGCAAAATGTTCTTCAGGTGGCACTAGATTATTTGGCAGTGGGCATCGATCCAGCGCAATCTACCATTTTTATTCAGTCTATGATCCCTCAGCTGGCAGAGCTTACCATGTTCTATCTCAACCTCGTTACATGGAACCGGCTCAAGCATAATCCAACAGTTAAGCAAGAAATCAAGCAAAAAGGGTTTGAAGACAGTGTTCCCGCAGGCTTTATGGTCTATCCAGTAAGTCAAGCAGCAGATATCACGATTGTAAAGGCTCAGGTGGTGCCAGTAGGGGATGATCAGCTTCCGATGATTGAACAAACCAATGAGCTTGTACGCCACTTTAATCGGATATATAAGACAGAGGTTTTTTTAGAGGCCAAAGCCCTCATTCCTAAAATCGCCCGTCTACCAGGCATTGATGGGGGAGCTAAAATGAGCAAGTCGATCGGCAATTGCATCTATTTAGGTGACAGTCCGGATGCAATCACCAAAAAGGTCAAAAGTATGTATACCGATCCTGGGCATTTGCGTGTAGAAGATCCAGGTAAGGTCGATGGGAACCCGGTATTTACTTACTTAGATGCATTTGACCCAGATCTTGCGGCAGTAGCCGAGATGAAGGCACACTATCTGCGAGGAGGGCTTGGCGACTCTGTTGTTAAAAAACGGCTCAATGACGTTCTTCAGGCAGTATTAGAACCTATACGTACAAAACGGATGGAATACGCCAAAGACCCAGAATCAGTGATGCAAATCCTGTCAGCTGGAACAGAATTCACAAGGCTTGTGGCTGCTAAAACTATGCATGAAGTCCGCCAGGCGATGAGGATAGATTACTTCTGAGGATGCTGCTCTTCTTCAATTTCTTCGTTAGTATTTTCTTCTTTTTCCACTTCAGATGTTGTTTTGGTTTCTATAAAGTCTCTAAAGAAAATATAGATGCCGCCGAGGGTAAACATAACAGGCAAGATTACACTGAGCTGATCTGTTGACCCATCTGCTATAAAAGTGCCGATAAAGATAAACAGGGTTACTGCGCTATCATAGAGCTTGCGTAAAAAAAACTGCCTTAGAGCAAGTGGTATTCCAAATGCTAAGGTGATACCAGGCCACCAGGCGCCCGTTAACTGTAAGATACAAAGACCTGCTAGAAAGACCGAAAAACAAATCAATTTAGCTCTTTTTTTTGATACTAGGGGGCTTGCCATCTGGTGATCTCCTTTTTTTTCACCATAAAGTAACTAGTGGCTTTTGAGCAAGCCTTAGGATTTCTTGGCTTTTATTAGGTGCTCCCTCAGGTATTTGGCTGTATGGGATTGTTTATATACTGAGACCTCTTCGGGAGTTCCTTTGGCGACTAAATATCCTCCCTGAGAACCTGCCTCTGGTCCAATATCAATAATATAATCGGCACTTGCCATAAGATCTAGGTTGTGTTCTACCATAATTAAGGTGTTGCCTTTATCCACCAGTTGTTGGAATATTTTATTGAGCTTGCTGATATCTTCAGCATGTAGTCCGATCGAGGGTTCATCGAGGATGTAAAGGGTCTTTCCATTGGAGCGTTTGGCAAGCTCCCTGCTCAGTCTGAGCCGCTGCGTTTCTCCACCTGAAAGTGTAGCAATCTCTTGTCCAAGTGTTACATATCCAAGACCTACAGATACGAGGGTGTCGAGGATTCTTCTGATTTTTGGAATGGCATCAAAAAAAGCAAGGGCTTGATCGACTGTCATCTTAAACACATCACCTAGATGTTTGCCTTTGAAGGTCACATGTAAGCTCAGTGACTGTAACCGATGTCCATGGCACGACTCACAAGGGACTTTAACGGGAGGCAGAAACTGCAGGCTGATAGTTTTTATGCCAAGACCTTGGCACTCAGTACACATCCCTTTACGGTGGTTAAAGCTAAAGTGTTTAGGCTCTAGTCCCCGAATTTTTGCTTCAGGAAGAGAGGCGTATAAGTATCTTAAAGGTGTTAAAAGATCTGAATAGGTGCTCAGATCAGCCCGGCTGGTATTGCCTGTGGGATTTTGATCGAGAACTAGGCACTTATCAAAAAAAGAGATCCCTTTAATACGTGACTTATCGATTTCTACCTCGTTAAGCGATGATCGCGATAATAACGTTTTTTCAATCGCCGGCCGGATTAGATCGAGTACAAGAGTGGATTTGCCTGCACCAGAGACCCCCGTTATACAAGTGATTGCTCCTACAGGGATATCCACATCGAATCCCTTGAGATTGTGGATACAAGCATTAGATACTTGTAAAAAGTGGGTACTTTTTCTTCTTTGTGCGGGTATCGGTATTTTTTTTCTGCCGCTGAGGTAGGCACCAGTCAGAGACTTCGGATCTTTTAATATGTGCTCGAGAGATCCTTGCGACATGATTTCCCCTCCCAATACCCCTGCCTCTGGTCCAAAATCAATCACGTGGTCTGCAATTTGTAGAGTCATCGGATCGTGCTCTACAAGTAAAAGGGTGTTGCCCAGATCACAAAGCGATCGAAGGGCTGTATTGAGCAGGGCGTTGTTATGGGGGTGCAGGCCGATTGTTGGTTCATCCAGCACGTATAAACATCCTGTCAGGCCGCTTCCTAGTTGCCGGCTTAGTCGGATCCTTTGCGTCTCTCCTCCACTAAGTGTTGGCGCGCTTCGGCTCAGGGATAGATAACCGATTCCAATCGCAATTAAAAAATGCATTCTATTTTTTAGCTGGTCCCATGTCTCTTGTAGGAAGGGAGTGGGGCTGATATCTAAATGCTCTATAAAGTGATGAGCATCTACTAAAGGCAGATTGCACAGATCTGGTAGGGACATCCCTTTGATTTTGACATTCCTTGCAAGGGGGTTTAGGCGGGAGCCTCCACATGAAAGACATGTATGTTGATCCATCATTGCTGTAAGAGTAGGTTTGATCATACCAAAGGGGGATTTGCAGTATTGCATTAGGGTGTTGTTAATCCCTCTCCACTGGACTAGAAGTTTAGTTTTTTTATCTTGGGATTGCCTGCCCGATGAGCCGTGAAAGAAAAATTGCAGTTGCTCTGCGCTCATTGCCTCAAGGGGAGTGTCGACATCGAAATCTTCCGCCTGCATAATCTGTAAAAACAGTTGCAATGGCGCTTTATTAGCATGATCCTTCCACAGTAAAGAGATAAGATCTAAAGCGGTCAGCTGCATGAGATTGATGTCGCCTGAAAAATTGGCTCCATACTGAAATCCAAGTCCTGAGCAATCTAGGCACATCCCTTGCTCAGTATTAAAAGAAAAGGTGTGTGGTGTAATGGGGCTGTAAGATTTTCCTGTGCTCTCTACTGTAAAAGAGAGGTTATAGGTTATATCTTTGCCATCTGCAGAGGCGATGATTTTGGAAGGAGAGATTTTGTCTGCCTGTTCGATCGCTTCAAAGAGGCGTGGGGCGATATCTGGATGGACAACAAGCCTGTCGATTACCAGCATCAGCTCAAGTTTTTGTTTTTTATCGATCACAAACTCTTCATCGAGCTCATAAAATACTCCGTTAACACGGATCCTTAAAAACCCTTGCTTGAGCAGTTTTTCTTTTACGATCTCTAAAGTTTCCTGCTTGCCTATCTGATAGGGAGCTAGGATATGAAGCTTAGTTTTTTCTGGCAGCTCCAGCAGGCGCTGTACCACATACTCTTTACTGATCGATTGAATGGGTAGATTGGTTTCGGGACAGTAAGCAGTGCCTAGGTGGGCAAATAATACCCTTAGGTAGTCATAGGTCTCTGTCATCGTCCCAATCGTGCTTCGAGGATTTCCTGCGTGGCTTTTTTGTTCTATGGCAATCGCTGCAGACAGCCCTTCGATACTCTCTACTTTAGGCTTGGGCATCTGCTCTACAAATTGCCTAGCATAGTTAGATAGGGATTCGGTGTATCTGCGCTGCCCTTCAGCATAAATCGTTTCAAAAGCAAATGAACTCTTTCCAGATCCTGACGGCCCTGTACATACAGTAATTTTATCTCTTGGTATCGATACATTGAGTTTTTTTAGGTTGTTTTGCTCTGCCCCTTTCACAGTGATTGAGGTGACTTTTGGGTATGTGATGATATCGGATGAACGGGTCGTTGGGTGTTTGTTAAGAGCTGCATGGAGAGCAATGCCCGTGGGGGTACTATATTTAGCAATCGTCTCAGGCGTTCCTGTATTTACGATTTCACCTCCACACATACCCGCTTCAGGACCGATGTCGATTACCCAGTCAGCTGTTCTGACAAGATCCATATTGTGTTCGATGATAAGGACAGTATTGCCCTTATCAACCAGAGCATGGAGCACTTCCATGAGTTTTTTGATATCATGGAAATGTAGGCCTGTAGTCGGTTCATCTAAAATATAAAAAGTTTTTCCAGTAGAGGGGCGCGATAGTTCTTTGGCCAGTTTAATCCTTTGAGCCTCACCCCCTGATAAGGTAGGAGAGGGTTGTCCGAGAGTGATGTAATCGAGTCCTACTTTTTTAAGCAGATCAAGCTTTGCTTTGATTTTAGGAAAGGCGTCAAAAAATACGCTTGCATCAGCTACTGTCATTTCTAATACGTTGTGGATATTCTTGCCTTTAAAGTGAATAGACAACGTCTTGCTATCAAAACGGCGCCCGTTGCAGTGCTCACAGACTACCCACTGATCTTCCATGAAGTCCATATCGATCTTACACATACCCATCCCTGAGCAAAAAGGGCATGAGCCCTCTTTTACGTTAAAGCTAAACCTGCCAGCATCAAATCCAGCGGCGACGCTATCGGGCAGGGTGGTAAATAGATCTCTGATTTCATCAAATAGCTTAATGTAGGTAGCAGGATTGGACCTTGGGGTTCTTCCAATCGGTGTTTGGTCGATTGCAATGATTTTATCGATTAAATCTAGCCCTTCTATTTTTTTGTGTTTGCCAGTTTTAAGGGTTGCGTTGTGGTGGTGGTTGGAAAGAGCAGGGTATAAGATGTCGATGATTAATGAAGACTTGCCCGAGCCAGATACCCCTGTTACAGCCGTTAAGATGCCAAGGGGGAAAGATACATCGATATTTTTTAAGTTGTGGTGGGCAGCGCCTGTGATTTTTATCGATTCTTTCGAGCCCTTTCTTCTTTTTTTAGGGATAGGTATGCTCAGCCTGCCTGATAGATACCCTCCTGTTAATGAATCTGGGTGGGCTAAAAGATCACTCACTGTCCCTTGGACAATAATTTTCCCTCCAAGCCGTCCTGCAAGAGGTCCTACATCGACTACTGTATCCGCTAATTCAATCGTCTCTTCATCATGCTCTACAACAATCACAGTGTTGCCTTGATCTCTTAAATTTTGCAGGGTAAGTAGCAGCTTATGATTGTCTCTTGGATGTAGACCGATAGAGGGTTCATCGAGGATATAGGTTGACCCAACAAGCCCAGAACCTATCTGTGATGCAAGCCTTACCCTTTGCCCTTCACCACCAGAGAGGGTAGGAGCTGTTCTATCAAGCGATAGGTAGCCTAAACCTACTTCCTGTAAAAAAAAGAGCCTAGACACCAGCTCTTTTATGAGTTCCCCTGCAATATATTGCTCAGATTGCTCTAATGTTAATGCAGAGAAAAACGCAAAAAGAGATTCGATCGGCATTGCAGTCATCTCATGGATCTTTTTTCCACCGATGGTTGTGGCAGCAGGATAAGGTTTAATACGGGCTCCCTGGCAGTCGGGACATCTCGATTCATGCATCAGCTCTCTGAGTTTTTCCTTATACCCCTCACTTTGTGCTGACTGGTATCTCTCTCTTGCTTCATGCAGAACACCTTTCCACTGAATAAAGTCGTGCCACCTAGTGTTTTTAATCGGATGGACAAACAGCATCTTGGTCCATTTGGTCTCTGTCCCATAAAGAAAGACCTTTTTGGCTTTGTCAGAGAGCTTATCCCAAGGTTTTTTTACACTGAAATCGTAGATCCTACCAAGGTTGTTATAGATATTTCCGTACCGTACCGTATTGTAGGAACTAGCGATAGAGCAACAGTCTTCTGCGATACTCAGCTTAGGGTCGATGATTTTATCTAGATCGAATTCTTGAGTGATTCCCATGCCGTGGCAGGTAGGACACATCCCTGAAGGGTGATTAAATGAAAAATCAGAGGCAGACAAAGGTCCATATGATAGACCCGATGACTTGCAAAATCCATGTTGTGAGTAAAGAGCCTCTTCTTCTGTATCGATTGCAAACGTTTTTAGGATCCCTTTGCCAAACTCAAGGGCGGCTGTAATCGATTCTGTAAGACGTATTTTATTTTCTTCATCTACAAGTAGCCGGTCGATCACGACATCGATGTCATGGGAGGTGCTGCCATCGAGGGATACTGCCTCAGACAGGTCAGTCAGCTCCCCATTAAGCCTAATTCTTGTGTATCCTTTTCTTATTAGCTCAGCCAGATCTTCTTTACACTCTCCCTTCTTGCCTTGAGCAAAGGGGCTTAAAATCACGATTTTTTTGTCTTTGCTTTTAGAGTAGATCTGGTGGCATATGTGCTCTGTGCTCTGTGGCGAGACCCTTTCATGGCTGATAGGACAGTGGGGTGTTCCTGCTTTTGCAAAAAGCACACGCATAAAATCATAGAGCCCTGTCATGGTCCCAACACTGCTGCGGGGGTTTTTGCTTGTTGTTTTCTGTTCGATAGCAATTGTTGGAGAGATCCCTTCAATGAGGTCTGCATCGGGCTTGACTAGATCTGCCATATGGCGCCTGGCATAGGTAGATAACGATTCGATGTATCTTCTTTGTCCTTCTACAAAGATCGTATCAAAGGCAAGAGATGATTTGCCAGAACCCGATACCCCTGTGAAAACAATCAATTGGTTTTTATTGAGAGTCAAGTCCACATGATCAAGATTGTGGACACGTACATTCTTTAAGACGATTTGATCTTTTTCCATCGGTGATTCTATCCAAATATAGGCTCAATTTTCTTTTAAATTGTAGGGTATCTAACCTTAAAAGCCATCACAAAACAAGATTTTGCAGAACCAAATGACAAATCTCTGATTTTTTCAATTTAGACTTGTCCCAATACCTTATGGTCTTTACGTCTAGGAAATGATCGCAAGATCAGAGGATGATCACTTCAACCTCAGAGCTATCAAAGAATCATCTGGTCGCTCGAATTGATCTATAAGAAAATAATACTAGTACTCCTTACAGATATAGATTGTAAATTACTTATCATCAAAATTCTAAGATAATATATGAATCGACTTTGTTTCTGCAGAAACAACATGTTAAGGGGAGGGGGTCAGATATCGATACCTGCAGTTTTTAGTTCTAGCTTATCTATTCCTCTAGCTTGTGCTATATACAACGACCGGTTAGTATAAATTTAATTTATTCATATAATGTTTTTAACGAGGATATAGTGGTAACACGCACAAAAATTGTTTGTACTATGGGCCCGGCAGTCAATAGTTATGAGAAAATCATAGATCTGATTGAAGCGGGAATGAATGTGGCTCGGATTAATTTTAGTCACGGCACTCATGCTGATCATTTGCAAACAATTAACCTGCTTAAAAAAGCACGTGTTGATCTGGGTGTCCCTTTAGCGATCATGCTCGATACCAAAGGTCCTGAAATACGTATTGGAAATGTCCCTTCAGAAGGAATTCCTTTGAAGGCTGGTCAGAGAATCCTTTTGGTAAAAGATCCTGTTGTGGGCAATGAAGATCGTGTACAGATCACCCCCTCACAAATTTTTGATAGCATCGAAATAGGAACTCAAATTCTGATCGATGACGGCTATATCGTATCGAAAGTTATCGCAAAAGATGAAGCCGGTGTTTTGATTGAGGTTGCCAATGCCTGCGTTCTTAAAAATCATAAAGGGGTCAACATCCCAAATGCAGCGATCGATTTACCTGCAATGACAGAGCAAGATATCGAAGATATTGCATTTGGATGCGCCCAAGATGTGGATATCATTGCAGCCTCTTTTATCCGCTCTGAAGAACATGTCATCGAGATTAAAAGGCTGCTAGTTGCCAAGGGGCGCCCAGATATTCTTGTGATTGCAAAGATAGAAAACCCTCAAGGGGTCGATCATTTCGATGCTATTGCTCAAGTAGCTGATGGAATTATGGTGGCAAGAGGGGATCTGGGTGTAGAAATGCCTTTAGAAGAGGTCCCGAGCTTGCAGAAAATGATGATCCGACAATGTCATTTTTACTCAAGACCTGTAGTGACTGCAACGCAGATGCTAGAATCGATGATCACTAACCCTCGCCCGACAAGGGCAGAGGTGTCCGATGTGGCCAACGCAATTTATGATGGAACCTCAGCTGTCATGCTCTCTGGAGAGACGGCAGTTGGCAGGTATCCTGTAGAAACAGTTCGGATTATGAAAAGTATTATTTGTGAGGCGGAGAGGCATTTTGATTATAAAAGTTTTTTCGTAACCGATAAAAACAAAAGCCTGAGCGATATTTCATCTGCCGTAGCTTATGCTGCATTAAACGCTGCCTATACCTCTTACGCTAAAGCAATTTTTGCCTATACCAATAGTGGATTTACAGCCCGGCTCCTTTCCAAGTTTAGACCAGAAATCCCAGTTCTTGCTTTAACCAATAGCTGTAAAGTATACCATCAGATGTCCTTGCTGTGGGGAGTGACTCCTGTAGAACCCGATTTCTGTAATAATGTAACAGAAGCTTTCAATAAGGTGAGCTCATTTGCTATGAGGCAAGCAATTGTTGCTTATGGAGATCTTGTGGTGATTACCTCAGGATCCCCTTTCGGTATTAGCGGCTCTACGAATACAGTCACTGTCAGTAGTATTGGTGATGTGCTCGTCAGAGGTAGGCCTGGATTTGGACAAACGGTGCATGGAAGGGTCGCGACCTTATTTGGAACTGATCAAAATAGCATCGATCATGCAAGAAATAAAATTGTGGTGATGTCTAAGTGCTCGGAGCAGTTTTTTTCCGCTTTAAAACATGTGATTGGGATTGTTTTGCAAAATACAACAACTGATGCAAAATCAGAAAAAAGCGCTATAGAGATCGGTAAGTCTCTGGGCATTCCAGTTATTACGCGCGCTCAAGGCGCCCTTAATCTATTAAAAGAAGGAACGTTAGTCACGATAGACCCAGAAAAGGGTATCGTTTATAAAGGCGCTCCACCGGTAGAGTAAATTCTTATGAACAAGATCTATTAGCAGGCGTTGCAAAACTTTTCAATATTGTCAATCGAGACCTTTACACACGTTTGAATCGCTATTTTTTGCATGTTGGGATGCATAACAGGCACTTCTGTTAGGTCAATAACTGCATTTTTTAGGTGGGCTTTAGCGTGTTTGATTTCTTTATCATGTTTATTTATGAAGTTAATAATCGATTCAGCGTGCTTTTCTAGCTCCTGGACAGTTGGACAATAACTAGTTTGGCTTTTCATTTTATCGAGGATTTTCTCTAACGCATTTTTAATCTGTGTAATTTCTTTATGGGATGGTAGTTCCATGTGGTGATTTCTTGCAGTAGCCATGCAAAGACTCCTTAATAATTAACTTCTTAATTTCATTATTAAACAAAGTAATTATTTTTTCAAATTAATTATTTATTATTTGAAGCTTTATTTAAAGATATAGATAGAATTGCAATTCCTGTAATGGCTGCAGTATCTACTCTAAGAATATTGGGGTTAAGACTGACCCCTGTAATAGACAGGCTCGCTTTAATGAAATCAGATTCTTGCCCAGTAAATCCCTGTTCGGGTCCCACCATCCATAAAGAAGATGTGTTTTCTTGTTTTTCAAGGACCCCAAGAAAGTTGGGAGCATCGGGGGCTGTATCTCCAAAAAAAGCTGGTATCGATAGGGGAGTCCACTTTGTGAGATTTTTTTTATAAACGATCTCTGGGATAAATAACCTTCCAGACTGCTTAAGAGATGCTACCAGAATTTGGTTTAGCCGTTGTATATTTGAGGGGCTGTATTCTTTTTTTTCACTATGTGTGGATGGGAAAAGCCATATTTCAGTAACGCCTAGCTCTGTTGCTTTCTCTACAATATATTCCAGGCGAGCAATCCGTGGCATAGCCTGGGCAAGGATTAGGGTGGGTCCCTTAACCGTTTCTGAGATTACTGTTTCGATTAAAACAGACGCCTGGTGCCTTTCTAATTTCTGGACAATGCCGGTTGCAAGCAGGCCTTTTCCATTGATTAACTCTATAGTCTCTTTTTCTTTGACTCGCATAACATGTTGTAGGTGATGAAGTTCCATCTCTTTAATCAAACAGATCGAGCCGGTTTCTAGGTTTTGGGCTAAATAAAAACGATTATCGGGCATGGAGCAGTGCCCTCGCAAGTAAATCGGGTAAGGGGGCCTCCGCTCGTAACCCTGCAGCCTCTGCAAGAGACTCCGTATTCAGAGTTTGGATTGTAGCTCTTTTTTTAAAGTGACGATCAATTGCCTTATTCCCTGTAAAATTAAATAAGAGCTTGATCCGGTAATCATCCAGAAAACACTGATCTGCTTCTTTATAAAAATGAATTTCTTCTACATCATTTTTAATATGGTCGCGAAGACTCTCTGGCAGGATAAAAACAATAAGCTCTGTGGGGTAGATCCTTCGGAAATCTTGAATTACCCCTTTAAATCCTTCTGTTTTTTCTGGAATAACAACACAAAGACTATCTAGTCGGTATTTTTTTTTGACGCTGCCGGGCAGCTGCTGTTTCCATCGATTATGTTGCCAGAGCCACTGGTAGGGTGTTGATTGGATACTTTTTTCTAAGACAGACAGACAATGTCCCATGAGTCTTGGGATTTCCTCTTCCATAGGTTTTGTTAAGTCAGGCCATATGGCTTTTTCATATTGAATGATGTATTTGTGATTTTGTCTTTGCGTGGTCGCAACGATAATTGGTCTTCCACTACGATAGGAGAGGATGGCAGAGATTGGAGAGGTCCATGCTTTTCTACCTAGAAAGTCACTTGAAAAGCCACTATCGGGCATCCCTTGGTCACCGACGATCCCTAAAAATCCACCTTTTTTTAGAGTTCGCAGCCCTTCTTTAATAGCATTTTTAGGGGTAATAATCCTGCCGCCAAATTTTTCTCTAATCGATAGAACCCACTTGTAGAGATATTGGTTTTTTACAGGTTTTCCGATAGCGACCCCCGGCATGCGGCTGGTACCCTCTAAAAACAAGATCTCCCAGTTAGCCTGATGCCCGCAAAAAAAGATAACTCCCTTATTTTCCTCTAGGATAGATAGAGCTTCTTCAGGGTTCTTGCAGTGGGCGATATTCTGAATGTGTTTTTCTCTTGCAAATTTTGGGTATTCTAAGCAGGTGATCATCAGATTTTTGAAAGAGTCTTTTCCAACTTGTATAATAGAGGCGTTATCGAGATTTAGAGCTTTAGCCATAGCTATATTGCTTAATGCTTTTTTTCTGAAAGTACCAAGCATGTAGTAGGAGATCAGTCCTAGGAAATTACCAAGATGATGAATGATTTTATAGGGCAAAAAACCAATAGGCCAGGTAATTAGGCGTAGCAGGTGGTATCTGAGTTTTTCTAAAAACATAGTCTTATACTAATTAGTAGATAGCAAACAGGCCATTATACCACAGCCAACAAAAAGGGGGTAGTAAACAATCTCTTGGCAACAACCTAAAAGGATTGTGAATGTAAGTTTTGAAGAGGTGGGCAGTAATATCGAAAAAATTGAGGTCCTTACATAGGCTGCCTAACGGTATCATTGTGTTTGTATGTTAATTTTTTTTTACATAAAAAAGGGTGTTGCCCGTATTATTCCTACCCTATCAATTCTAGAGGATCTTTTAGCTCAATAAGGAGGATGCAGATGATACGGTATTGGATCGCACTTTTGTATTGCTTTTTCACAACTGCCTGTTTTGCCCATGATGAAGAAGCTCAGGAAGAGTTTTTCCCTTCGAGTCCCGAGCAGATTGCGTCTTTAAGTAGTGAGCCCAGTTATCTCATTGCCGGGCTAATCAGCCCGCTGAGCGGACAACCTGTATTAAGAGCCGTTGATCTAGTGGCTAAGGGGGCTCAAACTATTACCTTAAGCCGCACGTATATTCCTCCCTATATCCCTTCTTCTTTTGAAAAACATAAACATAATCAAGCAGAGTATGATAAATCCAACCTTTATCATCATCTGGCTCGTCACTATAAAGGATGGCAATTTTATCCTCATAGCAAGCTGACATGCAATCCCCATAATATGGCAATTGTTTTTACCGATCCTAACGGGATGTCTCTTGAGTTTCGTTTATCCGGTCCTAATTATTCAGTCACCACACTCTCCTCGTCTGATGGGATTACTAACGCAGCTGGCGATTGCCCCAGTGGAAAATACGACCCTAGAAACATCCGAATATCGTATGAAGATAATGGAGATAGAATCACTGTTTATTCTCCAGATGGGATTAGCCGGTTTTATTTTCTAGAGGGATCGATACGCCAAGGCAAGAGGCTGTATCTTTTAGAAAAAGAGGTCCTTGCAAGCGGCAAAATTTTTAAATATCGATACAATAAAGAAAAAGAACTCGATTACATAGAGAGCGTAGATCCCCAAGAAAAGTTTGTTTACGCCTTTATCCAGATTGAAGGTTCTTCCCGCAAAGGCAGTTGCCATTTTACTTCCTCCTCTTTAGGCAGAGCAGACTACAAATATGAAAGTAGACCTCTGCATGTTAAAATTAAGGAAAAAGAAAAGCATTGGTATGGTAATGACGGGTATACGCTCAAACATAATTATCGCTGCCCTCCGATTCTCACCTCTGTGAGCAGTCCATTTTATAGGGAGGAATCTTTAGATTACTGTAGCAAGTTCCTTATCGGTTCTTACTTTGGAAAAGACGATGTTTTTAAGACCTTACATACAGTTTTTGGAGAGGGGTCAGGCCATTATAGAGTCCATCAACTCATGCTTCCTACCGGCCCAAACGATAGCTTTGGGCCTGTTTATGAGCTGTCTTACCAGCCACCGATTGCTGGGCAAAAAGAAGGGGCCACACGTGTTAAAAACACAGATGGAACATCGACTCTATACTCCTTTTCTAAAAGCCTGCTGACAACGCTGATTCAATATTTTGGAGCAGATGGCGTGCTTCAAAAAGAAAAGGTGTTTTCTTGGGATGATCGCAATTGGCTTAAAAGTTTTGCAATCAGGGATGCAAAGAACAATAACTTGTATAGCAAATCTTTTGAATATGACCGTTTTGGCAACCCGATTTTGGAAGTGTTTGCAGGAGATCTAACAGGGGAGGGAAATCACGAGACATTTACAACGACAAGAACGTTTTCTCAAGATGGGAAGAATCTTCTTTTAACAGAACAGACAGAAGATGGGAAAGTCATCTGCTTTTCATACCTTCCAGGTACTGATCTTGTGACTGCAAAACTGATAAAAGAAGGCAGCAAGATCATTCTGCGAGAATTTTTCACCTACGATGATTGCAACAATCTTATTCAAACCATTTCTGACGATGGGATAGGTGGGGATAAAAATGATTTGTCCTGTGTAAGTCAAAGAGTGCTTACTACCTACACTCTGCGTCAGAATCCTCCCTTTTTACATATGCCTGAATGGATTGAACAGACCTACTTTGATGGGCAAATAGAACAGCCTTTAAAAAAGAGGCATTTGATCTACGATGAGCATGGAAATGTGGCCCAAGAACAGATCTATGATGCTGCAGGCAATTACACCTACACGATCTATAAAACCTATAACGAGCGTGGAGATATTCTGTCAGAGAGCGAGCCTTTAGGTAAAGAGGCTCATTACACATACGATGTGCGAGGACGCAGAGAAAGCTCTTTGAACTTCTCTCACAGAATGCAGACAACCCTTTGTTACGATACAAAGGGAAGGCTTAAAAGACAGATTGATAAGGCAGATGATGGAACGGTGCATCTGAGTGCTTCAGAATACGACGACTATGACCGTCTAATTCAACAGAAAGACTCCTTTGACAATGTCACTTCTTATACCTATGATCCACTAGTTAGCCAGGTGATTAAAACAGAGTTTCCTAAGATCCCCTGTATTGATGGAAGAGCCTCTTCTGTATGCACCCTTGCCACCTACGATCCTTTTGGGCGGCAGCTGACTAAAACAGACGGTAGTGGCAATACAACCAACTACTTCTATAACGCTTATGGGGCAGAGACAGAAATTATTCATCCTCATACAGGCAAGGAAACGTTTCGTTATGCAAAAAATGGGCAGTTAATCTGTTATACAGACTTAGACGGGCTTAAAACATATTATAACAGAGATATCCTCGGCAGGGTCCTTTCAAAGACCTATATTGCAGAAGACGGCGCAGTGCTTGCTCAAGAAACATTTACCTATAACGGTTTTAATATTCTGACCTACACTGATAAAGAAGGGAACGTAAAAGAGTATGCATATGATGGATCTGGAAGAAAAACCAAAGAGGTGTTCTGCCATCAGCTTACAGAATTTAGTTATGACTCTTTAGGATATCTTGCATCCACCTGTAAACACAACGGGAATAACACCCTTGTCATCCATTACAAGAGGGATGTAGCTGGCAAGCTCCTTGAAGAGGATAAGACAGACACCTCGGGCACCACTCTCTATAGGATGAGCTACGGCTATGACAGTGATGGCAATCGAGAAACGATTACCAAATACATCAATGGTAAGGAGTCTGTTGAGACCTTGACCTACGATCCTTTCCAAAGGATCGTAAGTGCAAAAGATCCCCTGGGCTACATCACCAAAACACTTTATGATGAGAGCTATACCAATGGAATCGGGCAAAAGGTATTACAAACAGTCACAACCGATCCTACAAGCATTTCAACGATTGTAACTGAAGATGCTCTTCATCGGACCATCAAGAAGGAAATAATCGATCAATTCGGAAAGATGATCTCTTGTCAGGAAATGATTCGGAACGCCCAAGGCAACCTATTATATCAACACGACCACGTCTATAAAAACGGTTGTTTTTTAAATGCCCAAACTATCGGATATACCTATACACCAGATCATCGGCTAGCCTCGTTTATAAGAGGTGTGGGGACAAAAGATGCTAGAACAACTACCTATACTTACTTACCTTCTGGCAAGATAAAGAGCAAAACTCTGCCCGATGGTGTAACACTTGCTTATACCTACACTCCTTTAGGTTTTATGAGTCGATTAGACTCCTCTGATGGAGCAATCCACCATGCCTTTGAATATGATTTAATGGGCCATCTGAAGCTTGCATCTGATGACAATCAGAATATAGTGATCAGCAGAAAAACCGATCCTTGTGGCAATGTCCTTGAGGAGGTGTTTCCTTATGGAGTTGAGGTTAAAAAAGATTACGACAGATGCAATCGCCTAATCTCTTTGAGGATATCAGGTCAAGGAAAAGTGCTCTATGATTATGATCCTCTATTTTTACGGGGATTCATAAGGATCTCTTCTAAAGGCAAGCTCCTCTATAAGCACACCTATGAAAAGTATGATGAAGCGGGCCATCTTGTATTAGAAAACTTAATCGGCAACCTCGGTCAAATCACCCATGTAAGGGGACTTAAAGGGCAGAAGCAGCTTATTGCCAGCCCTTATTTTAATCAGCAATGTGAATATGACCCTGTTGGCAATCTCATCAGCAGCAGGATCGATAGGGTAGAGCATCGATATTCTTATGATGGGCTCTGTCAACTTACATCAGACAGCAGCTCTAATCAATCCTCTAGTTACACCTACGATTCTCTTTATAATCGAACTGAAAAAGATGGGCTAGTATATGAGCTTAGTGGCTTAAACGAGCTGTTATCTAGTGGAAGCGTGCAGTGTTTATATGATGTTCATGGTAACCAAGTTGTAAGACAGACACCCAACGAGACTTTTGAGTTTACCTACGATCCTTTGCACCGATTAATCGATGCGAGATCAGCGCAACAAAAGATTAGTTTTTCCTATGACCCTCTTGGAAGACGGATGGGTAAAATCGTCTGTTTAAGAGACGCTGATCGGTGGAAAGAGACGCTGCAAGAGCATTACGTGTATCACGGACAAAGTGAAATTGCAGCGTTTGCTTCTTCTGATGAGTGCACTCATTTAAGGGTACTTGGTCTATCTCACTCTACAGATAGCCCAAATACAATCGGAGTGGAAATACAGGGGCGTATTATGGCACCCCTTATTGATATCCAAGGCAATATCGGACGTTTGATCGATCTAAAGTCTCAGACCATCACAAGCAAGTATGACTTTACCCCCTTTGGACAGGAGCGATTAAACTATGAGCCACGTTTATTTAATCCATGGCGTTTTGCTTCAAAACGTTTTGATCCAGAACTTGGGCTTGTGTATTTTGGAAAACGGT
>CAMCLJ010000034.1 GCA_945875745.1 Chlamydia trachomatis | reverse complement strand
CGGTAGCTCCCGGTGGCATATGCGTTTGCGTTCCTGCCGCAAATACAAACGCAGCCTTCAGGAGCATTATGCCATCCAGGGTGCCCATGCTGTGTGCACCCACAATTTTCATCGAGCACGGAATTCAAACCAAAATAGTCGACATATTTCATGGGATTATTGCGAACATAAGCATAAAGATTGGGGCCATCGACAGTACCTAATGGATCGGGACTAATCCATCTCCCTACTTGAGGGTCATAGTATCGGTAGCCGAAATACATAAGACCGATCTCTTTGTCGACTCGTTTGCCTTTATATCTCCAGGGATTTCCAACTGAGGAATCAGAAACAGATCTTCCCCTATCATTGATAATTTCCTCTTCTCCATAGACAGAGTAGCGGTAGGTTTCTACAACCTTGCGTCTCTGATGGTCTAGAAGACAGGTGATATTTCCCTGTAGGTCATAAACAGGAACATAGGTTTCCTTCTTGATTTCGATAGCAATGCTTGGAGCTTCAGGGTTATTAGGATTGCCCGGGACTTTTAATTCAGTAATGACTCCTTTTTCATCGACGGAGCCGATCTCTGTATCTCCTAAATAAAAGAAACGGAGTGTCTTTGATTTCTTGCCTTTAGATTCGATTCGTTTGGTCAAACGCTTGCCACTTGGATCATAGGTGAATTTGACGGTATTCTGGTCAGGGTCCGTGATAGAGACGATCTGATTGAGATGATTGCTTGTGTAGGTCCATGTTCTGGTGCCGATCGTTTTTGTGGCCAGATTGCCGTTTGGATCGAAAGTATAGCTAGCTCCCTCAGCTTCTACGAGTTGGTTGAGGCCATTGATTTTATAAGCTGACCCGTCTCTTTGGAGACGATTTCCGATCGAGTCATAAGAGTACTTATGCTCGATCTGTCCTTTTTCGAGAATCAGTTGTGATAAGGCGTTGTAGTCATATTCGATGGTATAGGTCTCATCATCTATGACGGTCTCCCGTTTTCTGATGTTTTCAAGAGAATCATACCCGCCTTCTAAGACTCGATCCTGAAAGAAGTCTGTCGATATTTCTATTCTGCGTCCTGCTTCATCCCAAGTCTGATTTCTTGCTCCAAGATGGCCGGGAAGAATTTCCTCGAGAATGTTGCCCATGAGATCTCTTGAAGAGACCTGATAGCTGTAGAGCTCCTTCTTGTCTTTGCTAAAGCGCTTAGCTCCTTTAACAAAAGGTCCTTCATAGAAATACTCGACAAAAGATCCGTCTGGAAGTTGGAGCGTTTGAATTTCCCCCTCCCCATCGTAGGTACGCCCTACCTGATAAGATCCAAATTCATCTTTGATCTTTTCAGTAAGAGGCATGTCATGAGCATCGAAGCAATAGCTAATTGTGAAGGAGGAATCTAAGTAGACTTCTGTGATGTTTTTATGATGGTCGTAAAAGAGCTTGTACTCGATCTCATTTTTCCCCTCTTTATAAGAGATGGTGTCTAGATTGCCTTCATTATTATACCGATAGGTGATCGGCTCTTTAGCACTCTTGTTATATTGTGCTTTGATATCTCCATAAGAATTGTATTCATATCGCAGAGTGCGCTCTTCTGGAGTTCCTTTTCCTAAGGTAAATGATTCAACTTGGTCTGCCTGGTTTAGGATCCATTCTGTTTCATAGGCACTAGAGGGTAGATTGGCAGAGAGAACAAGGGATTTCCTAAGGGTTTGATTTCCTAAGCTGTCATAATAAGACTCAGAATCAGCTAGGCTCTGCCCTGACTTATCTGTTTTCGTCAATTTGATCAATCGACCGTCTATGTCCAAGATCTCTTCGGTCTGATTGCCTATTGGGTCAATCAAGGTGCGTTTACATGTTCTTTGACCCCATTCATTAACATAAGTGTCATCATACTCAATGGTTGAGGTATGCCCTGCAGCATTAGTTACCTTGTAGAGGCGAGCGAATCCGTCATATTCGTATGTCAGTAAGATGCTTTCTTTGTTCTGTGGATACCCGATAACTTGAGCTAGCTTCCCCCAATCATTGTATACGTACCTTTTTTTGAGCAGAACTTTGCCTGTTTGATCTTCGGTACGCTCTTCAATGACCCTGTCTAAAAGATCGTATTCTTTGGCATCCAAGGTGAAGGTCTTGGCAGACTTCCACTTTTTGACTCCCTGAGTTCTTCCAAGACTGTCATAAATCAGCTCGATCTTTTGTGTGTCTTTACTCAAAGATGCTAGACGTCCTGAATCGCCGTAGGTATAGGTTGTGTACTTGCCTCTGGCATCAGTTTCCGATGTTTTATGGAAGGCTCCGTAGCTACAGGTTATTTGCTTGAAGGAATAATTCAAGCTCTTACTCTCCCTCTTAAAGTGCTCGAGCTTGTTTAACCTTCCTTTGTAATCATAAGCAAATGCTTGCAAAAGACCATCGACTCCATAATAGTGATGAAGATTCCCGCCGCTATCGTATCTAAACACCTCTTTAGTTCCATTGAGATGGTTGATCTCAATTGGCTTTCCATGAACGTTATAAGATCTTGTGAGGGTCCTTCCCTTTGGGTCCGTTACAGATATAGGATTATCGAATAGGTCATAGGCATAAGTGTATGTAGGTCTTACAGAAGAATGAGTACTATCGGAGGCTAAAGGATAGGTAATTTGAATAGGACGTCCCAGAGAATCATTGGTATAGATCGTCTCATTTCCATATCGATCGAGTTCAGAGAGCTTGTATCCTGCAAGGTCATAGGTGACTTGCGTTCCAAATCGATTCCCTGCTCGGTCTTTCTCCACGGTATAAATGGGAAAGTTTCTTAAATCATAGCTATATTCAATAGAAATGCCAGTGTCTGAGTGGCTTTCAAGGATCAGGTTTTGGTTTCCATCATAAGAGTAATGCGTCTCATTACCAAGAGGATCCGTCTCAAAAACAAGCAGTCCTCGCTCATATCTTTTGGTAAGCGTATAGCAGTGACTGTCATTTGAGTCATAGACAGACTGAGAAGCGATATTTCCCTGTCCATCGAATTGATTCACAGTTTTTTTTAGGAGGAATTCTGATTTCCCATCTTGAGAGCTGTATTTCTGTTCAACTACCTCGGGAACTCCAACATTGGGAAGTTCTTGTTTGGCACAGATTCGGGTAATAGTCCTTTCTGTAACCCCATATTTATTTTTAAGAGTTCCTTCTTTGCCATCATCCACGATAACTTCGATGAGGGCGCCGTCATCATTATAGGCATAAAAATGTCGCTCCTTTATACCAGACCTATAGTCTTCCTGTTCTGAGTCAGGAGATCCTTTCGTTAAAATAAACTTTTTGAGAAGAAGGTTAGTTCCTTTTTTGTACCAATATTTGACTCCAGTTCCTTTGGCATCTGTTTGAAAAAATCCATGAGTATTTTTACCAGAGAAGTAAGAGTAGTTCTTGATATGACCATCTTGATTTGTGACAAGGCCACTGTCATTAACATTCAAAGAGATAGCCCCTAAACCTATGACATCTCCATATTCTCTTTCTTCAACAATATTTCCTTTGTTTTTGCTATCGTAAGTCAAATGTTTATAATAGAAAATATTGCCACTTGAGTCTTCCACGGAAGTAGAGATGAGGTTGCCTGCATCGCTTTTTGTCCCCCATGATTTTTTATGAATCCTAAAAGGCAATCCATCTAGGTACTGTTCTACGGCAACGAGCTGATATTCATCATTAAATCGATACCTCGCCTTGCGCTCTCCAGGACCGTTCACTTCTGTGTAATCATCTCCATAGGAGAATAAGACGTTTGCCATTCCTCCCGATCCGGATGGAGTAGTCACAGATCGGACTTTGTTTTTCTGCCCTTTATCAGTATGATAGTCGATTTGGACAAAACGTCCTTCAGGCAGAGTTTTTCTCGTCAGAAGAGCTTGGCGGCCTACAACTTCGTATTGGTAGGATAAGCTCGGCTTATGAGATCTAATCACCTCGCTTAAAAGGATCGCGCCGGAGCCATCTTGTCGGAACTGGTAATGAGCTGATTTCCCATCGCTTGTCTCAACCTGTACTCCATTGGTATATTCGATTTTAATCCAAGCAAGCACCTTCTTCTCTAAAGCGTTGGTCTCTTTAATAAATGATAGTTGCCCCTTTTCATCGAATTCATAGAAGACTTTATTACCGCTTGGAAGGACTTCTTGCGTGATACAATAGACATCTACAGAAGGATGTTTGCTATAGAAACGCTTTCCTTCTGAACAGAGTTGCAGCTCAAAGCTGTCGGTTTGTGGATCGAAATAGAGTGCATTATTCTTCAGGTTTGTCCAGCAGCTAATATTTCCTTTGGCTGTATTCGCTATTCCTACTACTTCAGCTTCTGGGTCAATGTTAAATAGAGACTTCTTTGAAGGATTCGTATTGTTTTGCCAACCGACATATGTCAGGATCGTTCCATCCGGGTTACCGACATAGACGTAAGAACGTTCAAACTTTCCTTCAGCGCTCGTATAGGATTTGGCATGAGGGTCTTTTTGAATAGAGAGGAAACAGTGGGGATTGAATCTCCATCCGCCAAAGCTAGCTGTTTCAAGGGCATCTCTACTGGTATAGAACCTAGATAAGATTAAAGAGTCTGGAGAAGAAACTATAAGGTCAACTTCAACCTCTGTGTAATCACCATGGATGGTACTTACATTTTCGACTAAGCTTGCAGGATCACTCTCACGGGATCCTAAATAGGTATTAGTAAAGGGAATTTCTTTTGCGATCGCATATTCCATAACACAGCAAAAACTTAAGAATAGACCTATTAGATAACTTTTCATCGATAATGCCTTATCAGCTAAATAGAATGCAGAGAATGATACTTAAAAGTACGTTTCTGAAATAAGAAAATTTTAGAATTATTTTTTTATAACACAGCAGATCGGTTGGATTGCAAAAAATGGTATAAGCTGGCTTGTCTTTTTATTAGGTCTCAAACGAATTAACAAGATTTTGCAGACAAGATCTCTGCCCTCTTTTTTTCTAGTGCGGCATGGGTGATGGGTCCGATAGAAATACAATACTTCTGGTCAGGTAGGGCGCCATATATCCCAAAAAAGGCATCAACACAGCTGGGACTTGTAAATACAATCTCATCGACATCATGTAAAGGAGGCGGGGAACCGGTAAAATTTGTAACCGTATCATACAAATCAAAGGCGTCATACCGGAGTTGTTTTTCATCAAAAAAATCAACGAGCAGAGGCCTTGAAAGGGAAGATCTAGGAAACAAGAGATAAGCCCTACTCAAATCTAAAGACATGATCTCTTGAATAAGCCCCTCTTGGGTAGAATGCTGAGCTATAATACAGGCTTCAAAACCCTCATCTCGCAGATGAAGGGCTGTTACGGTACCAATTACAATCCAATGAATCTGAGCTAAAGAGCTGCGAGCCACACCCTGTTTATCTATGTTAATAAAAAAAAGACGAACAGCGGTTTTACTTGTAAAAATAATATGGGTATATTCTTTTATCTTACCGAATATAGCCGATAGAGCTGGGTCATTATGAGATCTGGGAGCGATTTTTATAATAGGGTAATGAACAACGAGACCATCTGTTGTAAAATGAGCTGGATCTATCCCAAGATACAAGATCTTTTTCATACAACGCTATGCCTACCCACATCAAGACATGCAAAAAGAGCCTCCATTTGACTATCTCCTAATCTCGCAAGAACAGCCAGCTGCCCCTGGAACTCGGCTACAGGCCCTGGAAGTGGAATCCGATTGCAATCTGTTTTATTAAGACGAATGAGAGCTGCCTCTGCTACCACAAGCCCGTCAATATAGCCTTCATATAAAGCTTGCAGCCTCTGATCGACGGGGCCACGCACTTCAACGCATGTTAGATCCGATCGGATTTTCCGAATCATCACCTCCCTGCGAATAGATGATGTGGCAATCTTTGCACCTTCTGGCAGGGCCTCTAAAGAATCTCCATCTCTTAAAACAAGGGCATCAGAAGAATCGACCCCCTTTGTTAACGCTACACAAACAATACCTGCAGGTAGAGGTGAGGGTAAATCCTTTGCTGAGTGAATGGCTATCCTAATCTGTTCGTGTAATAGCATCTGATCGATTTCTCGAGTAAAAAAATCGGTTTTATCCATACCTTTTAACGACTGCAGAAGATCAGCATCACCATGTGTACTCACCCAGATCGGATTAAAAGATATCTCTGGATAATGGACGCGCAAACCAAGAAGAACTTCCTCTACCTGAGCGCGTGACAGCGCAGAGCTACGAGCCCCAACTGTCAAAGGGCTTTTACCTAACCAGTCCATCTATAGCCTCTTCTATCCTTTCCACTCCAAATAATTCGATTTTATCAGAGAGCCCCTTAGGGATCCCTGCCATATTTTTTTTAGGAAGGACACACCGAGTAAAACCCATGTGAATTGCCTCTTTAATACGGCTCTCTACCTTAGGAACGCTGCGAATCTCTCCCCCCAGACCCACTTCCCCAAAAATGACCGTATCGGGATCTAAAGACCGATTACCAAATGAAGAAAGTATTGCTAACGCAATTCCTAAATCAACCGCGGGCTCAATGATTTTAAGTCCCCCTGCAATCGAGACAAAAACATCACAATGATGAAGCTGGTATCCCACTTTTTTTTCCAGCACTGCAAGAAGCAACGAAAGTCTGTTTGTATCTATCCCTGTAGATTTTCTTGATGAGGTGGCAAAAGCAGAGGGGGCTACTAAAGCCTGTATTTCCACTAAAAAAGCTCTCGAACCCTCGATGGTTGGGATAATCACAGAACCAGAATTTTCTCTAATCCTTTCTTGTAAAAAAACAACAGAAGGGTTTCCTACTTCAGATAAGCCCCCTGGATCCATCTGAAATAAAGCGATATCATCTGTCGGCCCAAACCGATTTTTTACTGCCCGAAGAATCCTGTATCCATGATGACGGTCCCCTTCAAAATCGAGGACCACATCGACAATGTGTTCAAGGACCCTTGGGCCGGCGATTTCTCCTGATTTTGTAACATGACCGCTTAAAAAGGTGGAAATGCCCATCCCTTTTGATAGGTGCATAAACTCTGTAGCAAGCTCTCTTACCTGGGCGACACTACCAGGTGATGAAGGGATCTCTGATTTATAGATAATCTGTATCGAATCAACTATTAAGACATCTGGCTTTAATTTTTCTACATGGGCTTTAATCACAGAAAACTGGGTTTCATGCAGCAGATAAAGCATCTGGCTTTTAATACCAAGGCGCTTTGCCCTTAAAACAGTCTGTTCCACAGATTCTTCACCACATACATATAAAACACTTAATCCCTGCGCGGATAGACTATCTGAAATCTGCAGTAAAAGTGTTGACTTACCAATCCCTGGATCCCCTCCAATAAGAGTGAGAGAACCAGCAACAACTCCACCTCCTAGCAGGCGGTCAAATTCTTTAATTTCGGTAGTAAACC
This sequence comes from Chlamydia trachomatis, assembly GCA_945875745.1. GTDB lineage: Bacteria > Chlamydiota > Chlamydiia > Chlamydiales > Rhabdochlamydiaceae > VGMB01. The sequence continues at coordinate 11,277 of CAMCLJ010000034.1, read as the reverse complement.
GTCTGCAAGGTGCAGTATCTACCTCTTCTATTTTTAAAGGACGGCTAGCTACCTTTCCCTCAATTTCAAATCTTTTGCCTATAGTAGTAACACCTAATTCTTCTGCAAAGGTATTCCATTTATTACAAACAGAACAACTTCCAGACCACTTGGGCTGTTGATGACCACATTCACTGCAGCTCCACATCACTTTTGTCTTCACCACTATCCTCTGCCTTCAGACCGTCTAAGGCCTGTTTTGCTGCACTTTGCTCTGCTTCTTTTTTGGAAGATCCTGAACCAATCCCAAGTTCTTGATCGCCAATACACGCTGCAACTTCAAACTTTTTATTATGATCCGGACCAAACTCCCTAAGGACTTTATAAATGGGTGGACGCTGATATTTTTTCTGGCAATGATCTTGAAACTCAGCCTTCCAGTTTCTCAAAGGATCTTTTAAATAATTTTGCACATCTTCATGGAAATGAAACCAAAAAAATTCCTTCACAGTATCCATTCCACCATCAAGGTATATCGATGCTAAAAGAGCTTCAAATAAATCAGAAAAAATGGTCTCACGCCCTTTACCATCATTCATCTTTTCCCCCCTGCCCAAAAGAAGAAAAGTGCCAACATCTAGTTTCTGCAAATAACAAGCGCACATTGCAGCCTCTACTAGATGTGCTTTTAAGTGAGAGAGTTGCCCCTCATTTTCTTTATGCAAATGACGAAATAAATACTCAGAGACCATTAAACCAAGTATCGAATCCCCTAGAAATTCAAGCCGTTCATTATGATCAATTAGTTCTTGTCTATGTTCATTATAATACGACCTGTGAACAAAGGCCAACGCCAGCAACTGTTTATCCTTAAAGGTATACCCAAGCTTACTTTCAATTTCTGAGCTTTTGTCAATGAGATTTTGGAAAGAATTCATATGTTTTTGGTAAGATCACCCTTTATTATATTGTCATTCTAATGTTAATGTTTTATCAAAAAAAAATCTTTTGAAAACTAAATTTTAAAGCCCCAGCCTATTTATTTCCCACTATGGTACAAAGCAATCCTCATTTTCAGAAGCTACGCAGAGAATATATTTTTCCCATTATTGAAAAAAAACTGCAAGAAGTAAAGGCTCTCTATCCAGATGCTGATATTCTTAATGCAGGGATTGGAGATGTTTCACTGCCTCTGGCCCCATGTATCGCTGATGCAATCGCAAAGGCCACCTTTGAAATGAGCTCCCCACAATCGATCCGTGGATATGGCCCATCTGAAGGGTATTTATTTCTTAGGGAAACGATCGCAGAGCATGAATACCCATCTCTTGGTATAGACCCTGATGAGGTGTTTATTTCTGATGGAATTAACACAGATATCGCAAATACCCTCGAACTATTTGATTCTACAACCAATGTAGCAATTCCAGACCCGACATACCCGGTATATCTAGATTCCTCCTTACTAGCAGGAAGGGAAGTATCCCTTATGCCCTGCACTGAAAAGACAGGCTTTCTTCCTCTGATCCCAGAAAAAAAAATCGATATCCTTTATTTATGTTCTCCAAGTAATCCGACAGGGGTGGCCATGAACAGATCGGAGCTTACCTCATTTGTTCAATATGCAATAAAAAACGGCTCTATCATTTTATATGACAACGCTTACAGCGCCTTTATTACCAGCCAAGACATTCCTAAGAGCATTTATGAAATTCCAGGAGCAGATACTGTAGCTATAGAGTTTCGCAGTTTTTCTAAATCGGCTGGCTTTACAGGGCTTCGCTGCGGCTATACTGTAGTTCCGAAAGGGATTACCGTTTATAACGGCCAGCAGCCAGTTGGGCTACATTCTTTATGGAAAAAAAGACAATCGATTAAATCTAATGGCGTTTCCTATCCAATACAGAAAGGAGCTCAAAGCTGTTTTACACAGACAGGTAAAGAGCAAACATCTAATCAAGTCAAAAACTACTTGGAATCAGCAAGAATCCTTAGAGAGGGCCTTCATAATCTAAAACAAACCTTCTATGGTGGTATCGATGCCCCCTACATCTGGTGGAAAGTCCCCTCTTGCCGATCTTCATGGGAGTTTTTTGATATTCTCCTTAAACAATGTCAGATCATTGCAATACCAGGATTGGGTTTTGGAACCCACGGAGAAGGGTTCATTAGGCTCTCATCCTTTATGGACCCTGTAAAAGCCTATACAGCCGTAGAAAGAATTAAAACTATACAGTATGAAGAGAACATATGAAATTTACCCTTGCCCAAGAACATATCGATCATTTTAATAGAACAGGAATGATCGAATTCTATGATCTATTTTCAGAACAAGAATGTGAAGATATCTTAACGAAAGCGGAAAATGCGCTCATCAAACGTGTCAATCCAACAGCTACCAACCCTTTAAGCATATCATCGAATGAAAGCCTTTTTCATTATGGTAAAAATATATGGAAGGAAGGGGTTGATATAAAAAAAATATGCGCTAAAAAACAACTAGGGGAAACAGCCTACCATTTGTTGCGTAAAAAACCGATTAAACTCGCCTACGATCAATATATACGAACAGGCACTCTACAAGACTGCCCATTTAAAGAAGATGGAACAATCCAAGAGATCAGTTCTATACGACCAACGCTTGCGGCCCTGCTTATATTGCTAACACCAAATCAACTGCAGGCACCTCAAATAGGACTTCCTCAAAAAGCTGGAAACGCTCTTTTTGTTTCATCAAACGTAATCCTTCCTTTACAGTCCTTATTTGCCGAAACAAACACGTCTGTACTTATGATTGCATTTACCGCAGGGACTGCTCTATATTGCCTAGAACAGAGAGATCCTCATACACATAGCCTAAAAAAAGCGGGAATCGTCTTTGGGGATAGAGCGGGGGAAGATCTGTGCCCGATTCTCTACTATCCTTAACGCACATAAAGTAAACGGCTAATTTCCCCTATATTCGTTTTCCCGATTGGGTGTAATTGGTTATATCTTTCTATTTAAGCCATTAGGCTATTAGCAAAAGACCCCTTTACAGGGGTCTTTTGGATGAAGTAACAAATATAGATTCAATCCATCTGGCAACTCTTGTCGCTCCTTATTTTTAGGCAACCTCGTATTTAAGAAAGCTCAGGCCAAGGCTGGTCATTATTATGGAGCTCTATAAGCACCCGCTTAACATCTCTTTCGAGCTGCTCCCATTGCTGAAAGGATGGATAAGCAGCGCGAAATATTCTCATAGCCTCTATAAAAGTCGCTCTGTCATTAATTGCCATATTCTCAGGAAGTGCAAAAAAGGCGTTGGTTAAAGCAGGCAAGGTCTGTACCTCATCAACATCAACACCGGCTAGGCGCCCCGACAAAACAGCTACAATCAATCTCTGTGTTTTCCCTGGGTTGCAGACTCTATCACCATGGCCATTAAACGAATCCGCCAAAGCAGAGATCATTGCATCTTTTGCGCATACATCATCTGGTGTCTTTAGCGTTGAAGCATACGTCCAAAGACGAGCAATTATTTCTGATCCGGAGCATATAAGCCCATCTATATATATACGAGAGTCACTCAATAAAGATCCAAAATCACCATTTGGTGGTCCAGCAAGAGCTCGCTCGGCTAATTCTTTCTTTTTATGAGCCGATTTTCTTAGATATGAGCCAAAATCTGCAACGGCTTGCGCTTCTATAGAAGAAATATCTATCGCTATTTGATGCTGGCGTAATCGCTCAATTGCATCTTTAGTGCGCGCGTCTCGCCCACTAGCATGGACATCGATCCGTTCAGCACGTATTTGTACAGGGACTCCCCGATTTATTAAACGATCCCTCACATAATTTTCTCTTCGCCCCTCAGGCACCCTAACTATCTGTGTAATTATCTGAACGACTAGAAAAATCTCCATATCTGGATTGACAAGGCGACGGACATAATTGATGACATTCCGTCTTTCAGCAACGTTTACAGCTGCTAATGCACGAAAAACAGGCAATGCCTGATCAATTGAATGATTGATCCGATTCCATGGAATAACTCGTGCAGCTTCGATTAAAATTTCCTTTCTATTTGCCGAATCAAGATCTCGAACATTAGGGAATAATCTACCGGCTATTCCTCTAGGAGGATCTAAAGGGATAAGACCTATCGAATTTGGGTCGAGGCGTAATGATGTTAATGCAGGGCAATCATTAAGCTCCGCAGGCAAATTTTCTAGGGGATTGCCTACAAGTTCTAATGAACGCAGTCTATGGATCCTTCCGATAGCATTAGGTAGATGCGAGATTCGATTGTACTCTGCATCTAACCAGATCAGTGCACCAAGCTCACCGATCGTATCAGGCAAAGCTTGCAATTGGTTATTGGATACGGATAATCCCGCAAGATTTGCAAGGCTACCAATGCTATCTGGGAGGGATCGCAGCATATTTCTAGATAAATTTAAGTTCCTAAGCTGTTCTAGACTACCAATGCTATCTGGGAGGGATCGCAGCGTATTGTTAGATAAATCTAAGTTCCTAAGGTTTTCAAGCTTACTGATCGTATCTGGCAAAACCTTGAGCGCGCAACCACTAAGGTCGAGATGGTTAAGATGTGTTAAATTCAATAAGAACTGGTTTGGCAACATCTTCAGCAGGAGAACATCAAAGCGCCGACATGCTCCCCGTTCGTTGAATGTAAAACAATCACTCGAAAGAGCCCCTGTAGTAAATAAGTACGAGCGAATAAGCAAAAAGGTGATCTGTCGGAAAAAGGCCTGACCGACCCTTATAATACAAGAACCTGCTGCTACAACCGTTTGCAATGTATTGTCCACACGATCCCAAGCAGGAACTAATGGTGTTAATCGATTCGCTGAAAAAGAAAATGAAGACGCAATATTCATAATATGAAAAAACCTTTTATAAAATTAAATTCAATGTTAAAGACGCTAAAAAAATAATCGAAGAAAAACACTACATGATAGTTAAATATTTTCTCAAAGAAATTCTCAAGCATCTAAAATAATCGAATACGTATTGCTGCGATTTCGTATTGAAAGACACTCTTCATTTGTACATGTTATTGATCAATATAACCACTTGCCTACAGTTCTTTTTGCAAGAATTTGCAAGCAAGGATAATCATTTCAGAGGCATCTACTTTGTTTCATCGATATAAAACTACTTGGCTACAAAGTTCTGTAGACAGTCTTGCAATCCGGTCCAATTCCTGACTGCATCGTAAGAAGTTTTAATGCAATCGCTAACAGAGACACCCTGAATATAGTTTCCTAAAAGACAACAATGAGGCAGTTGATCCTCTAATTTTTGCATTGCAAGGTTAACCTTATCGTAATGACCTACGAGGTATTTAGGAATTGCTTCTTTAAATGGCATCACATGCAAGAAATTAGGAGAACAAGCAATCTTTAATGATTTATTGATGGCCTTATCTAGCAGCTGCTCGATCTGCTCTTTGGTATATCCAACGCCCCTTATCATCACCGTCATTTTAGTATGGATCTTATTCGATGTGGCATCTGGAAAAGTCTTAGAGTCAAACACCGTACCGAGAATCGGACTCCCTTCTTTTGAAGATACAAGATAACCAAATCCGTTATAGGGTAAAACATCCTCATCGTAGCCTACAAGAATACTTGTAATAGGAGAAAAAGGGATCGAAGATAAAATGCTTGCTGCGTCTGGAGCTGCTGCCTTCAATGCCTCGGCTGCACAGCTCGGTGGCAAAGCGCAAAAAACAGCATCTGCATCCCATTGCTTATTCTTTGTTGTAACAATCATCCGATCATCTGATAATCGTATATTCTGTATATCTTGACCATATTCGATAGAGCAAGGGATCTGGCTGAGTAACGCATCGATCAGAACCTCTACACCACCGTCTAAAGAAAATAGCTTATCAGGATCTGCGATTGGATTAGAAATCGATTTTTTTTTGCGTAAATGTTTAATCATACCTAAAACAACGCTACCATGCTCCTGCTCTAACTGTTTCATTATTCCAAAGCATGCCTGCATTGACAACTCTGCAGGTTCTGCTGCATAAATGCCTTGAACTAGTGGGTTGAATAGCTCGTTGAGTATACGCTCTCCAAACCGTCGAGTGATAAAAGACTCAATACTTTCATCCACACCAGGCCCCTTTTTTTTAAAAGGCTCTGCTAAAAGATCTAATACCATACCCCTGGTGTACGAAGATGTTAAAAAAGAAAAAAGCCCTTGAGGCAGCCTACGCATTTCCCCTTGAGACAGAATATAACGATCTGCAGCTTGGGAAGTAATAATCTTGCTGCTTAATCCAAGATCCTGAATCAAAGATAAAAGGGCCAGGCTCTTAGAAGCCTTAAAAATTCTAGGTCCCTTTTCAAAAAGAAATCCCTGTTTGTTGATAGACTCTAACCAACCGCCTGCTCGATCTTCTTTTTCGAGGATAGTGATCGAAGAGTCAGGGTGTTGTTTTGATAAATACCAAGCAGCAGATAAGCCGGATATCCCAGCGCCCAGAATTAAGATATGTTTTTTTTTCATAGCCAATTACAATCCTTTATAAACGGTATATGGTAGCATAGGAGCTCATGTGGATACCAGACAAGAGGTAATTGCTTTTCTAAAAAGTTTACGTGATCAAATTATTAAAGAGTTTGAAGCATTTGAACCCCATCACCGTTTTAAGAGAACAACCTGGGAACATAATACTGGTGGTGGTGGTGAAATGTCTGTGGTACGTGGAGATGTCTTTGAAAAGGCTGCGGTGAACTGGTCAGGTGTTACAGGACCACACTTTCCTATGCAAGACAGCTCCGGTCCATTTTTTGCCACAGGAATCAGCGTCATTACTCATATGCATAATCCATATGCACCAACTGTACACATGAATATTCGGTTTATAGAAACACAGGAAAAGAGTTGGTTTGGAGGAGGATTTGATCTAACACCGATGGGGCCTGCTATTGAAGAAGATACAGCCCATTTCCATCATATCGCTAAAACAGCTTTAGATCCTTTTGGCAAAGACATCTACCCTGCTTTTTCTGCCCAAGCAAGAGATTACTTTTTTATACCCCATAGAAAAAAAGAACGAGGTGTAGGTGGGATCTTTTTTGATCATTACAATACAGGCGACTTTACCAAGGACAAAGACTTATGGATGAGCGTAGGTAGTGGATTCTTAGAAGCAATTATACCGATTTATCGGAAACGAATAGATACACCGTTCAATGAGTCTGATAAAATAGTGCAACTGCAAAAACGAGCCCACTACGCAGAGTTTAATCTCGTCTATGACAGGGGAACTAAGTTCGGTTTTTCTTCTGGAGGCAACCCGGATGCAATTTTATGCTCTATGCCCCCATCAGCTGCATGGTAGTCACCCTTTTTTAGGCTTGCCGTGACCAATAATTCGCCCTAAGATCTCCAAACAGAGGCAAGCGGTTCTTTCATCTCTATCTTTATGTGGATTATACTCGACAATCTCAAACCCTTTAAGATTGGGATGATCTGCTAAAGCTGACAACATCTTAAGTAAATCAGAACTGACAATCCCACCATTGATAGGATTAGAGACCCCAGGTGCTTCTTTAGGATCTATTGCAGACAGGTCTAGACTAACACCAAATCCATCGGTATTTTTTGTTACGATGCTGATTGCTTCTTGAATCACTTCAACCAGTCCCCTTTTTTTGATCTCATCCATTGAATAGACTTTGACTTTCATCCGATCCAATAACTCAATCTCATTTTTACCGGCTGCGCGCGCACCAATTAAACACACATCTGAAGGGTTTAATACAGGATGAGTATCCCCTTTCGGAAAAAAAGAGGGATCACCACAGCCTAGCAAGGCTCCAAGTGCCATACCATTCCAAAAAGCGCTAGATGTGCCAGGAATCTGGCAGTCCATATACGCATCTACCCAAATCAGACCCAGCCGCTTAACGCTGCCCATCGATTCTTTTACCCCAGACCATGTGCCGAGAGCAATCGAATGATCTCCTCCGATGACCACAGGAAAATAACCATTGTGCACAGCTGCTATAACAGAATCGTGCAGGTGACCATTTAATTCGGTGATAAGAGGTAGAACTTCTTGAACATCTACATTAGAGTGTTTGGGTTGAAATAAAGGATACAGAATCTCCCATAGATACTTTTGGGTTACTCTGCAGCTTTTTAAAGCGACTTTTTTATAGAGTACCTCAGGAGCATCTTCACAGCCAGCAAGCTTAGATCCCCAGCCGGATGCTACACCTATGATTTCACAATTGCGATGCAAAGTAAACCTACTTTTTGTTAGACCATTTATTTATAGATCTAAACGAAAGTAGATTTTTTATATATCGATTTCAACTTTTAGAGCCTTTAAAAGACTGAACAGTTTCCACAAACACTTTAACGTTTTCAAAAGGCGTGGCAGGCAGAATACCATGTCCTAGATTCATAATGACGCCAGGCTGCCCTTCCATAGACCGTAGTAATTGCTCTGTCTCTGCGATCACCATATCCCGGCTAGCATCACGCAAAAATTGAGCGCATAAGTTCCCCTGCAGAGCGATATCAGGGCCTATCACTGCTCTAATCTTAGACATACTCCCCTTTTCATCAATGCTTACGGCGTGGGGACTAATAGATGCAATATCAGCAATAAACCGGTGGGAGTCTCTACAAAAAAAGACTACAGGAATCCCTAAATCTTTTACCCCCTCCAAAATCTTTTTCCAATATGGGAGACAAAAAATCCGAAACTGATCTTCTGTTAAAACATTTGCCCAAGAATCAAAAATCTGGACCGCATCTGCACCTGACTCAACCTGCAACCTTAAAAAATCAATACAGGCATCTGCAATTTTATCTAATAAAAGAGAAAAATGAGGGGTATCGTGCTCCATAAAAGACTTGGTTTTAACAAAACCTGATCTTGAAGCGCCCTCGATCATGTAACTGGCAAGAGTAAAGGGACCTGCTGCAAAACCAAGCAAAGGCACTGCTAACTTTGGTTTAACAAGTTCAATTGTTTTTCCAACATAAGCAAGTGTTTCTCGAGCAGGCGTTGCAACTAAAGACTCTATTGCATCGGCGCTATCGATAAAGGGGCTAACATAGGGTCCTCCATTTTCAGGGAAAATGATTTTTTTGCCGAAGACCTCAGCCAGTACCAAAATATCTGAAAACAAGATAGCAGCATCCACATCCAGTAAATGGATCGGAAGCATAGTCACTTCTGCTGCAAGCTCTGGGTTATGAAATAACTGCCAGAGGGAGTGGTCAGCACGAAGCTTTTGATAATCGACCATATAACGCCCCGCCTGGCGCATAAGCCAGACAGGGGGTCTTTCTGTAGCCTTTCCTTTCAAGGCATCAAGGAGCAAATTTCTCATTTAAGAAGTCTTGCTATAATTGCATCGACTGTAAACCCGAAATCTGCAGCTAAATCGCTTTGCGGCGCAGACTCTCCGAAAGTATCGATACTAATTGCGATTCCGTCTTGTCCGATCCATTTTGCCCAGCCAAAACTTGTAGCAGCTTCAATACTGACCCTACAACCCAGATCCCCTCCTACAATCGAATGCTTATATTCCTCTGACTGGCTTTCAAAAATCTCCCAGCAAGGCATAGAAATCACCCGTACTGCCTTACCCATTTTTTCAAGCACTACTGCCACATCCATCGCTAATGAAACCTCAGATCCTGTGGCAAACAAAGTAAAATCAGGCTTTTTACCAGCCCCTTTAAGAATGTACGCTCCACGGCCCATCCCCTGCTCGTAAGGGATATTTGCCCCTTCAAGTTCAGGTAGCGCCTGCCGCGATAGAATAATTGCTGTTGGCCCCCTATAACGCAGGGCTGCTAGCCACCCCATTTTTACTTCCCAGTTATCTGCCGGACGGATGACTTGCAGCTGAGGCATAGCACGTAGCGATGCCAGATGTTCTACAGGTTGGTGAGTCGGTCCATCTTCTCCAAGAAAAATAGAGTCATGGGTAAACTGATAGATCACTGGGATCTTAGAAAGTGCTGCCAGACGGATCGCATTTCTCATATAGTCAGAAAATGTCAAAAACGTCCCTATATAGGGAAGAAACATGTGCGTTTGTGACAGCCCTGTAGCGGCAGTTGCCATACCAAATTCCCGAATTCCGAATTTAATATTTCTTCCTCTAAAATCTCCTGGAGCAATGATTGGAAAATTTTTCATCATCGTCATATCAGAAGAAGACAGGTCCGCAGAGCCTCCGTAGAAATAGGGAAGAACATCTGCAAGAGCGTTGATAACATTATGAGAAGAATTTCGGGTGGCCATTGGATTTTTCATATCGACCTTCCGCAGGATCTCTTCGATATCCTGTGGAAGATGCCGCTCTACCATATGCATAAATACTTTATATTCTTCCGGATACTTCTCAGACCATGAGCGGAACATCTCCTTCCATTTCTGTTCTAGCTGCGCATCTTTAGCAAGCCTGTCTTCAAAATAGGAATAGACGCCTTGTGGAACGTAAAAATCTTCTTCGGGAAGGCCGAGGGCCTTTTTAGTTGCAGCAACCTCTTCGGCTCCAAGCGGTGAACCGTGGACCTTGTGGGTGCCCGATTTTGTAGCCGCACCCTTGCCGATCACAGTCGTCATGATCACAAGACATGGTTTTGATTGGTAATCGTGTATGGTATTAAACACTTTATCCATCGCATCAAAATCATACCCATCAAGCTCATAGACATCCCAGCCATACGCTTCGTACCGTTTTTTGGTATCTTCCGACCCTGAATCTTTAAGAAACCCATCAAGAGTAACATGGTTGGCATCATAAATTAAAACAAGGTTATCGAGCTTTAGGTGCCCTGCTAAAGCAGATGCTTCTGAAGAGACCCCCTCCATAAAACACCCATCACCTGCTAGGCAATATACCTTACTAGTAAATAGAGGAAAATTTTCCTTATTGAACTTGGCAGCTAAAATCTTCAGTCCAAGAGCTTGTCCGACCGCATTACCAACCCCCTGACCTAAAGGTCCTGTTGTAGCCTCTACCCCATCAGTAATATGAAACTCTGGATGCCCCGGTGTTTTAGAATGCCTTTGTCTAAAAGCTTTAATCTCGTCGATAGAAAGATGAAAGCCTGATAGATGCAAGAGAGAATAGAGCAACATCGAACCATGTCCTGCTGAAAGGATAAATCGATCTCTGTTGAGCCACTTGGGATTTTTTGGATTATGTCGTAGTAGTACGCCATAGAGGTAGGCACCGAATTCAGCACATCCCATAGGAAGACCTGGGTGACCAGAATTGGCTTTTTGCACAGCCTCCA
>CAMCLJ010000033.1 GCA_945875745.1 Chlamydia trachomatis | reverse complement strand
GACTTTGTCGAGTCTTCGGTTGAGATTTCGATTATTTCCAAGAAGTGAATCTGCTAGATCGTATTGTCCTGAAACTCGTTGTGACATAAAACCCTCGTTTTGTGAAGGGAATATTTTACACTAACCCGGGAGGTTATGCAATGGTCTCAAACTATCCCAATTTTCTTGATAATTTGTCCTATCGAATAGCAATCGATGAATGCTTGTGTCGAAGAGTAGGTTTGAGCTGTATAGCTTCTCATCGGAAGCAATACGAAATTTAGTATCTTTCTTATGGTAGTTCAAGCTTTAAAGTCACTTTTTTAAAATTCTAGTTTTCTAACGATTTCCACTATGGACTTACTACGAAAAATAGGTATTATTTTGGCGAGTATATGTAAGGTCGATAATTCAAGCAACCTAACTTACTTTTGAAAAACTCAACTGGACAATTGGATATCCCCTCTTTAAACTTGATTGATGAATGAAAAAACGTTCTTCTTTTAAAAAATTTAAATTAGTGTGGATTTGACCTTATGAAATTTTTAAATAAAAAAGCCGTTATTACAGGCGGTACAAGCGGAATCGGCTTAGCAATTGCTAAAGAATTTTTATCAGAAGGAGCTAAAGTTGCTGTATTTAGCAGAAGTCAAAATTCTTTAGAAACGGCTAAAAAAGCACTGAATAGTGATAATGCTTTACTTACCATCGGAGACGTTGCCAGTATAAAAGACTTGGATAAGGTTTATGGAACTATTGGGGAAAAATTTGGAAAATGGGATACGTTGATAATTAATGCAGGAATTTTTAAGCCTACCCCATTGAAGGATACGGATGAGCAAGCTTTCCAAGAAATTATAGATATTAATTTGAAAGGGGCTTTTTTTTCAGTGCAACGAGCTTTGCCCTTTATGAACAAGGGGGGGTCAATAATACTCATCGCCTCTATATCTGGGAAACAAGGATGCTCTGATTTTTCGGTTTATAATGCCTCAAAAGCAGCTTTGCGTTCCCTAACACAATCTTTTGCTGCTGACTTGCTGTCAGACAATATCCGTGTTAATTCTATCTCCCCAGGTTTTATACGTACTCCCCTTCAAGATAAATTGGGAATTTCAGAGGAAATGATCACACAATGTGAGAATTCAATTCCTCTTAAACGATTTGGACAACCAAGGGAAATCGCAAAAGCTGCTGTTTTTCTTGCGTCTGATGACTCAAGCTATATGACAGGAGCGGATATGCTTATTGATGGAGGGTTGATAAACATTTCTCCTCCTTTTTAGCTTCCGAGTCGCTCAACCATTTATGATCTTTTCGAAGATATGTGAATTGGACTTCTGCTATTTGTTCATTAAGCTCACCAGGGAGTTTTTCTACCCCTTTGTATTGATACCCTTGGAAAGGAATTTTAGCTTCATTTAAGGCTGTTTCAACAGAAGAGAGATGAGACATTTTGTCATCAATGAAGATAACCTTCTTTGGTTTCCACTGAACTTTATCTAAGAATTGAACTAACAAAGCTCCCTTGGTACTTTTCTCATCGCCTAGAAATAGAACGCCGTCCTTAAAAAATGAGTAGTCGTTTTCTTTCTTAGCTCCATCGCCAAAATAGATGATTTGGTTTTTAGGGAACGATTTAGAAAAATCAAGATTGAATTGCTTTAAAATTTTTAACCTCCAATCTTCTGCATTTTCAATAACACCAAATTTTCCAGTTCGAGCTGCGGTCAACGCTATAGTTTTGACTCCACGACTCTCTAATTTATTGACAAGTCTGGGGGCAGAAGGATCGATAAGTATTATTTTACCCTCATTTAACATGATACTCATTAAGTAGGGGATCTCTTTTGGATCAATATCTTTCCAAGATGCTGGACGGAAACGTGCCCCACACGGGCGTAAAACCATATCGTTGTATGTAATTAGTACATCGTCCACATCAAATATAACCAAGGTATCCTTGTCTGCGCTGTCTAATTCTGACCGAATGTCATTGAAAGATTCAATTGAGGTAATGCCAGCAGGGATGACAGCCTGAGTATCGCGAGCAATAGATTTCTGAGACGTTTCTTCCGATGATTTAGATTGTTTGACAAACCATACAACGCCTACAATAAATAAACAAACTAGAGGTATAATAAGATACTTACTCTTCATTCGAAAACTCCTTCTTTTTTGTGAAAAAAACTTCTGATAAATAATTAATTGTTTTATGCAAAATTCGATCATCAATCGATGGCATATTCATTCCTGCTGCCGTTAAAGCGTCTAAAGTGTTTCTAGTGTCCGTTTTACTTTCTTTTATTTCTACAACGTCCATTTCATCCCCAATGTAAAGAGAAAGAAGGGGGAAGAGAGCGTTATCAGGATTTATGGTTATCAATGCCGACTTCCACGCATCATAAGGTAGTACCTCAATATCGTAACCAAAGCCCTTAAGCCAATCTATTAAATCTAACCAGCTGATTTGTTGACAATTTGATAAATTAAATACCTCTTTTTTATTTTCCTCATCTAAGGAAATTTTAGTAATAATTTTACTGATGAAATCTACAGGCAGCATGTCAAGCTTTAAATCCCAATCAGGGGCTTTCTCCATCTGGATACATCCCTTGATTAGCCTCAATAAATGATCGTTTTCATAGGAAGAAACGCCAGTCATGCTGTGACCAATAATTGTATTTGGCCTAAATATTTGAACTGGTATTCCTCGTTTAGAGGCTTCAGCCAACAATTTTTCAGCCATCCACTTTGTTTGCTCATATCCTCCTACAAGGGCTGAGGGCAGAATTCCTGTTATGAGCTTTTCTGGAATCTCACCATGCTCTGTTTCTGCAATCGAAAGAGTAGAAATATAGACCACCTTTTTTAGCGGTCCAGTTATAGCAAGTTTAAGCATTTCAATCACGCTTAAGACGTTGGGAGCCATGAGAGTTTTATAATCATACACGTGGTGAACCAAGGCGCCACAGTGGTAAATCATATCTGAATTTTGTGCTATGAGATGATAATCTTGCTCATTAAGGCCAAGCCTATCAAGACTTAAATCTCCAGATAAGGCAACTACGCGGTCTTTCGGAAATATGGCGTCTGGAAAATAGCGTTTAAAATTTTGAGCTAGCCTACTTTCAGCCTCTTCTCTGTTCTCTGCTCTGATCAAGCAAAAAATAGTTGCCTTGCTATTTTCCAATAAATCAGATAGTAAATGCGCCCCTAAAAACCCTGTCGCTCCTGTTAAGAAAACATGGGAAATCGATGATCTTGTGCATTGATTATTTTGCGGAGTAATACTAGAAGGAAGAGGTATTTCCTCAAAAGAAGAGGATCGAGATGATGCTCTTTTTTCATCTACCAAGTTGGCTAAATGAGCGATCGTAGGATTTTCTAGGAAAGCTCTAAGGGAAATATTCTTCTCGAACTTCTTTCTGATATGCATAGCAGCAATGGTAATCGATAATGAGTTCCCTCCTAAGGCAAAAAAGCTCTCGTTGATTCCTATTTCTTTGAGTCCAAGAACTTCACCCCAGATTTGTGCTAAGGCTTCCTCCACAGGTGTACTCGGCAAAATACGTTCTTTATAGATGATTTCTGTCTTTGGAAGAGCTTTTCGATCAATTTTACCACTCGGCAAAAGAGGAAGTTGGGATAGAGAAATAAACGTTGCGGGGACCCAACTATCTGGGATCCATTGTCTTAACCATTTTTTTAAGTCTTCTTCATCAAAAGAAAGTGTGCTTTGTAGAACAATGTAAGAGACAAGCTGTTTATTCCCGCTTTTATCTTCTTGAAGTTCTACGATAGCTTGCTGAATATGAGGATGTTGTCGTAACACATTCTCAATTTCTCCCAATTCAATCCGTTGGCCACGGATTTTGATTTGATTATCAGATCTTCCTAAAAACTCGATAGAGCCGTCTAAACGATGATAGCCCAAATCCCCCGTTCTAAATAGGAAAGTCCCTTTAGTAAAGGGGTTTGGAACAAATCTTTGCTTGCTTAAGTCATCTTGATTAAGATATCCCCGAGCTAAACCTCGACCAGAAATACAGATCTCGCCAGGGACTCCAATAGGCAAAGGACATAAATGTTTATCTAGAATATAGACCTTAGTATTCCAAATAGGACGCCCAATTGAAAGAGTCTCCAAACGATTATCAGGTGCGCAAGGTTGATAGGTGCTGGTGATCGTTGTCTCTGTGAGGCCATACATGTTATGCAAGCTTGCGGATAAATTTTCATAAAACTTCTTTACGAGTGAGTTGTGGAGAATTTCTCCTCCTATTAAAACTTGACGAATGGACTTTAAACGTTCAAGTCGAGAATGTTGTAAAATGACTGCTAAAAGGGAAGGGACAAGGTCTAAAATGGTAATCTTTCTTTTCTCAATAAGGTCAATGAACCCTTCAATATTTTGGTGGACATCTTTTGGTGCGATCACAAGGCTAGCTCCGCTGCATAAAGGCCAGAAAATCTCTTCTATTGAGACATCAAAAGCCAGGGAACTGTGATGCAATATTTTGTCTAATTCTGTTAGGTGATAGGTATGTTGCAGCCATTGTATCTGATTGAGTAAAGCCCCGTGTTCTACTACAACCCCTTTTGGTAGTCCTGTAGAGCCAGAAGTATAAAGCGTATAGGCCGCATCTGAAGCGGAATTCCTATGATCAACTCTATTTATCTTAGAGCCATTTTGAAGAAGAGATTCTATATTTAATATTTCCCCGCCGAACTTTTCAAATTTTGAGTATAGATGATTTTGTGTGATCAAAATGCGAGCATCTGAATTTTTAAAAATATGACTTAGCCGATCTTTTGGATAATTTGGGTCTAGTGGGATGAATCCCTTCCCTGCCTTTAAAATTCCTATCATTCCTATGATTAATTCGATAGAACGCTCAGCACAAATGGCGACTAATGGGGTATGGGCTATCTTTCGTAAAGAGTGAGCAACTTGGTTCGCCTGTTCATCTAGTTCTTGATAGGAGATAGACTTTTCCTCAAAAATAGCTGCAATACGATGGGGGTATTTCTGTACCTGCTCCTCAAACAAGTCAATGATAGATGATTTGCTATCAATATTTTTTTCAGTATTATTCCACGTGTTAAATAAGGTGGTTATTTCACTTTCAGATAAAAGAGAATCAGACTGATAGAGAGCAATCGAATTATAAGCTAAACTTTTTAGAGCGTTTTCAAAATAGTCGAAAATCTCCCTTATTTTTTTCTGACTAACCTTATTTGAGTCATGTTCAAGAGATAGGCAAAGGTCCCCTTGAACAGTATCAATATAAAAATTGGCAGAGAAAACAAAATTTGTTTTTTCATAGGCTTTATTACTGATTAACCGAAGATGCTTATTTTCCCTCAATTTGTCATACACATGGAAGTGAGCATAGTTAAAGGAAGTATTAAAAATTTCGACTCTTTCATGCTGATTTTGAATTTGTGCCAGAGGGTACCACCGATGAGGGAGTAATTGCTTTTCCTCTTCGTATACAGCTTGTACTAACTCTTCCCACGTCCCTCCTTCTAAATTAAGACGTAGAGGAACGGTATTAAGAAATAACCCCAGTGTATTTTCACTATCAAATTCCTCGAGGCGTCCATTAAGAATATAACCCGTAGTGATATCGTTTTCGCCTGAAATACGAGAAAGTACGCGCAGATAGGCAGCCAGCAAAACACTTTTCAACGGTACGTTAAGCTTTTTGGCTAATTCGTGAAGTTTTTCCACCACGCACTTTTCAATGATTTTAGTGTCTAAAGACTCCCCTTCTAAAGAATTATCCCGCCTAAATTTGTCATAAACTTCCAATTGATGAAATCCTTGGAGTTTTCTTTCCCAAAATTCAAACTGTTCTTGTGAATTCGCAACTTGTCTTTCATGTTGAATATACGCCCCATAACTCAAACGCGGTTGATGGGAAGAAAAAGATTTTCCTTCAGCCCTAGATTCATATTCCTGAATAATATCGGAGACCAAAGTGGCTATACTCCAGCCATCAAGAATTGCATGGTGAAAAGTAAATCCTAATTGGAAAGCACGGTTGGATCTTCTATGAACAGTAAAACGAATAAGGGATGGCAAAGAAAGGGTAAATCTCTTTTCTTTCTCTTTTGTGAACCATTCCTCAATCTGTTCGTTTTGGTTGGATAAATCCATATGAGAAATGTCTTTCAACTCAATCTGAAGAACTCCTTTGCGATGGACTAGTTGTAAAGGTTCGCTATAGGTTTCAAAGTTAAAGGCAGTTCGTAAAGCTGGATGGAGAGAAATTTTTGATTCTAGAATGGAAAGGAGCAGACCTTCTCTTAATTCGCCCTCCATTTCATAACTAAAAGTGTCTTGATAGACCGCTGCATAAGGATTCAACTCATTATGATAAATCATCCCGGCTTGTAAAGAAGCCAGAGGATAGGCATCTTCTAAATCCTCCAATGCCAATAGGGGCTTATCTTTAGGGCTTACTAAAGAAAAGGGAATGTAATCTGGAGCTATTTCATTTGGCTCATAGCGTTTGACTTTGGGCCCAAGTTTTTCAATTGTAGGGAAGCTAAACAGATGAGCTAATTGCAAGGAATAACCCTGCTTTTTAGCAATGGCAACAATCTGAATGCTTAGAATAGAGTCTCCTCCTAATTCAAAGAAATTGTCGGTTATGCCAATGCTTTCAAGTCGAAGAACATCTTTCCAGATTTGAATCAGATCGGCTTCTAACTCGTTACGAGGAGGAGTAATAGAACGAGAGCTTCGATGATGGATAAAATTGGTTTGTGCTAAAGCTTTACGATCGATTTTACCACTTGTTGTTAAGGGAAATTGGTTCACAAAAACAAATTGAGAAGGGACCATGTAATCTGGAATTCTTTCACTCAAATAATCGCGGAGCAAATGGTCTTCAACTGGGTTTCTGATGGAAACATAAGCAACCAGAGATTTATGCCCTGTTTTTTCTATAAAGACATCAACAACACATTCAAGGACTTCTGAATGGCCCCCTAATACCTTTTCTATTTCCCCTAACTCAATTCTGTACCCTCTTACTTTTACTTGATGGTCCAAACGGCCTAAAAACTCAATATTCCCATCAGGAAGGTAGTGGGCCAGGTCACCTGTCTTGTAAGCTCTTTTATATGGTTTAAAAGGCAGTTGAAGGAATCTCTCTGCAGTTAAGGCTGGTCTGTTCAAATAGCAACGAGCCAATCCTACTCCACTGAGGTATAGCTCTCCAGCTACCCCTATAGGAACAGGGTTTAAATGTTTATCGAGGATATATGTCTCTATATTCCAGATAGGTTTCCCAATAGGAACTGATCTACCTGGCAGCGCGTTACGACAGTTCCAGTACGTTACATCAATAGAAGCTTCAGTAGGACCATAAAGATTATGCAAATCTGCAGGCGTTTGCTCGGAGAATTGCTTTACAGTATGTGGGGATAAAGCCTCTCCACTAGCAAATACCATTCTTAAAGAAGAGCATTTTTTCCCGCCTTGAAACTCTATAAATGAGCTGAGCATTGAGGGAACGAAATGCATACAGGTAATAGAATGATTTTGTATGGCTTTGATTAATTCTTCAGTATTACGCTGAACGCCAGGTTTGGCTATGACCAATGTTGCCCCAAATGCCAGAGGCCAGAAAAATTCCCAAACGGAGACATCAAAACTAAAGGGCGTCTTCTGGAGCACTCTATCACTCGGCAACAACTTATATTCGTTTTGCATCCATAATATACGATTAGTAAGTCCTTTATGTTCAATACAGACCCCTTTCGGCTGTCCGGTGGACCCTGAGGTATAAATAACATAAGCGAGAGAAGAGAGCGGGTAATCGATATCAAGATTTTCACAATTTTCGTTTATTTCTAATTGATCTAGCAGAAGGATTGTCCCCTTGAATCCTGAGAATGCTTCAAGATGCGCTTTAGTGGTCAGCACTACCTCTACGTTTGCATCTTCTAGCATGTAGTTGAGGCGATCTTTTGGATAAGATAACTCTAAAGGAAGATAGGCTCCCCCCGCTTTCATAATGGCATAAATGCTGATGACCAGCTCAATAGAACGCTCTAAGCCAATACCAACAATAGCATCGGAAGAAATATTCAATTTTCTAAGATAACGGGCTAATCGATTAGATTGTTCATTCAATTCTGCATAAGAAACGGTTTTTTCTTCAAAAATGAGAGCCGGATGTCCTGGATTGAGAGTAGCCTTTGTTTCAAAGAGTTGATGGAGACATAAAGGAGAAGTAAGCAAGTGCTCGGCTTTATTCCATTCATTGGCAATTTTCTCGTATTCTTGCTCTGCGATAATGTCTAAAAGGCTCACATGCTGATCAGGATTGGTCACAATGCTTTCTAGAAGTTTGATGAAATTCTGTGCCATTCTTTGGATGGTGCTTTCTTCGAATAAATCTGTTGCATATTCAAACTCAAGCTTTATGCCACTAGGAGTGTCTTCTGCTGTTAAAGTAAGATCAAATTTTGCCGCGCGGCAGTTTATAGGGAGCGATTCAGTTTCTAATCCATTAAAATCTAGCTCAGTTAAGTCGCCATTCCTATAAACAAACATAACTTGAAAAAGAGGATGTCGACTCAAGTCTCTTGCGATTTTTAAAAAATCAACTAAATATTCAAATGGTACATCTTGGTTTTCGTAAATTCTCGTTGCTTTTTCTCTGATTTGACTTAAAACTTCCTTAAAACTACTTTCTGAATTGAAAATTGTTCTAAGCACAACCGTATTAGCAAAATAACCCAGGAGGTTTTCAACCCCAGGATAGTGTCTGTTAGCGACGGGAAATCCAATTATGATGTCCTCTTGTCCTGAGTATCGATGTAAAAATATTTGAAAAGCCCCTAACAAGCTCATAAATAAGGTTGCATGTTGCTGTTCCGCTGTTTTTTTCAAAAGCTCAGCAAGTCCAGAAGGGATAACATGAGTATAAATTGCCCCTTGATGTGTTGGTTTCTGCGGACGAGTTTTATCTGTAGGAAGCTGTAATAAATCGGTGCAATTTTCTAATTCCTTTTCCCAGAATCTTAACTGTTTTTCTAGGATGTGATCCTTTAGCCAACTGCGTTGCCAACAGGCAAAATCTACATATTCGATGACAGAAGAACTTATTTTTATGTCTAAAGATTCAAATAAAGAATTATAAATACCGCTTAATTCTCTTAATAAAACACGAATAGACCATTCATCTGTAATAATGTGGTGAATAGTCAGTAAAAAAGTGTAATTATCCTCTCTGATTTTAAGTAATCTTCCTCTGATTAAAGGTCCTTTTGATAAATCAAAAGGAGTCGTAGCCTCTTCTTCTATATGATTTGCGACTGAGGAACGCTCTTTTGAAAGATCAAAAATGGGGAACTCAAAAAAGCTTGGATGCAGAATAATTTGCCTTGCTATCCCCATTTCAGAATGAAAGACCGTCCTAAGAATTTCATGGCGGTTGACTAGTTTTGTCAATGCTTCTTTCAATTTATCAATCGAAAGAGGACCTTTTAACATGAATGCTAAAGGGATATTATAAACTAATTTATTATCCAATAATTGATCTAAGAACCAGAGACGTTGTTGAGTAAATGAAAGAGGGTGGTGCTGATCACGAGGTACTTTTACTATCTGGGAATAGACCAATTGGGAGGTTTTTTCGCTCTCCATAGCTATTTGGGTTGCTAAGGCTTCAAGAATTGGCAACTCGAAAATCTTTTTGATAGGAAGATCTAAGCCAAAAATTTTTCGGATGCGCGAAAGGACTTGTACAGCTGAGAGAGAATGGCCGCCTAGATGGAAAAAATGGTCCTGAATTCCTATATCTTCTACTTTTAATACCTCAGACCAGATAATGGCTAATTTCTTTTCAATATCGGTACGAGGGGGGATATAGTGTTTAGAAGTGTTATGTCTTGTCTGAGGAAGAGGTAAGGACTTACGGTCAATTTTTCCGTTTACGGATAAAGGAAATTTCTCCAAAACTAAGAAAGAAGAAGGAACGAAATAATCAGGCAGTTTATCCTTTAAAAAGGACTGTAGATCTTCAGATAATCGTATTTCTGAAGGTTTGGGCAGAGAACCCCCTTTTTCTTCAAGTTGGGCCTGGCTAATTGGTCCACCTGCTAGGATATGAAGTAACTGTTGATTGCCAAAAATTTCCTTGCATTGGAAGCTACAGGTATTATCCAGAGTGCCAATTGGGCAAAAGCCGATGAGTTCCTCTATTCCCTTTTCCATAAGATGTTGGGCTATCATCCCAACTTGAACTCTGTTGGCGTAACTCTTATCCTCGCTCAAGAAAAATAAGGTGAAGGGTGCTTCCATCAAGATTGAGTAATAGTCAGTGGTTGCTAAATGTGGAGCAAAAGGAATCGTATCATTTACCAAGGTCCATTTTCTCGTATTTACCTCAAAATGGTACCAACCTTCCTTAAGGTCAATAAGAGCGTCTGGTTTAACGTAAACAACCGTCTCAATTTTTGAAGGTAAATAATGTTTTTGCTGCGAACCAACCCAGCTTGACCTTAAAATGGTTTTTGGTTCATCCGCATCGATATGTTCTATGGACAATTGAAAATCCTGAGAAATTGCTGACTTATTTAAAAGGCAAGAAATATACCCTATTTCAAGTTCGCAAAATTCTTTCCACAGATCTCCATATAGAGGTTGAATGGCTGATGCTTTTCCTACCAAATAAATGGTAAAATGATCGTCCGCATTATCATCGGGTAATTCGTCTTCAATGGGAAACAGGCTTCTTTCAATTTGATTAAGGTAATAAAAGCCTGGATCTACTCCTAAAATGTTTTTTACTCTGATATAAATTTGAATAGGATAAAGAGCACCGGCGGAAGGATATGTATATTTTGGAACAGGATGTTCTGGAAAATTATAAGCAGCTAAAGGGCTTAAAAAGCTTTCAAATTTTGAAATAGGGATGGCTTTATCCTCAGCCTCTCCGATGATCCCATAAGTTTTTAAACTCTCGTGTAAAATATCAGATAAAATAGCAGCCTTTAGATTCTTTCCATCATAACGACGATAACTCTTGCGGCTGAAAAGCTTTGAATATTCTATCTCTGGAATATCGAGGTGTATATTTTTATGCTCTTTTGGAAATTCTCTTAGGTTTTTCTTGCTCATCTTGAAATTCATTCTTTCCATAGCATCTTGAATTTCAGCACTTTTAGTTTCTGGCGTTTGATTGTTATCGAGGACCAAATAAGCAATTAATTGCTTTTCGCTGTCTTTTTCTCCAATTGTTGTGATGAGAGCATGAGAAATATCTTTGTGAGACTCTAGTGTCTTCTGTATTTCGCCTAATTCAATTCTGTATCCACTGATTTTTACTTGACTGTCGCACCGTCCGAGAAATTCAATCACACCATCAGGATAATATCTCCCTAAATCTCCTGTTTTGTAGAGTTTCTTTTTCCATTCTGGATGGAGGATAAATTGTGCGTTTGTTTTCTCCTCATCTTTCCAATAACCTTTCGCTAACCCGATACCACCGATATAAATGTCTCCTTGTACCCAATCAGGTGAAGGCTGTAAATTTTCATTTAATACGTACATTTCCTGATTTCGTAAGGGCAAGCCGTAAGGAACACTCTTCCATTCTGGACATACTTTATTGATAGGATAAGCAATCGACCAGATGGAGGCCTCTGTAGCCCCTCCCAAGCTGATGACTTCAGTTCGATGGCATAGATACTTAATAGAGAATGATAGATCCAAAGGTATCCAATCGCCGCTAAGTAGAACAAGTCGTAAATCATTGCTGATGGGCTTGGTGTCTTCTTTGTCTTTTAGATACTCTACGAGCATGTTCATAAACATAGGAACGCTATTCCAGATGGTTACTTTATGAAGCTGAAGCAACTCTATCCAGCAGCTTGGATCTTTTATATCTTCTGATCGAGGAATGACAATAGTTCCTCCGGAAGCCAACAAGCCAAAAATATCGTAAACAGATAGGTCAAAATTTAAGTTGGAAATGGCAAGAACTCGGTCGTTTTGATTTACCTTAAACCGCTCGTTCATATCCAGAATGGTATTTACGGCCCCTCTATGATCAATCATTACTCCTTTTGGAATTCCAGTAGAACCTGAGGTAAAGATGACGTAGGCCAAATCATCAAGGGTCTGAACTGGCTCTAAACATTCGCCGCTTTCTTGTTTCCATTCATGGGCTAGGGGTCCATCTAATGTGATGAGAAGCTTGTTCTCTAGTTTTTGTGCTTGAAGAAGTGTCCGTATTTTCTCAACATATTTATTCTGGGTTAAAACAAGGTCTGCTTCCCCCAATTTAAGCAGCTCAGCGATTCTTTCGTCCGGAAAGTCGGAGCTAATCGGTAGATATGCTGCACCTGCATTAAGGATCCCAAGGCAAGCTATAACTTGCTCTACCCCTTTATCCATGATAATGGCGACTAGGCGATTAGGCGTTGCTCCTCTCCGACGTAAATACCTTCCTAGTTGATTAGAGGCTATTTGTAATCCTTTATAAGAAAGAGAGCTTTCTTCATGAATCACTGCGCTTTGGTTTGGCAGTTCATTTGCTTTACAATGAAACAGGTCCTGTAAAAGAGAAAGTGGTGTTTCCCAGGTTGTTGCGTTAACATGATCACGGCAGACTTTTTGAGCCATAGGAAATAACTCAAAACATGGTTGATCCCAAGCCGTTTTTGACTGGGCCAAGCTCTCTAATAAGCTGAAGTAAGCTTGGTGCATATCTTCTATTAAATTCTCTGGGAATAGCCCCTCTACATAATCCCATTCTATGACAAGGTCTCCCGACTGGTTATGAGCTTTGTAATCTAGCCATACCTGAGGTGTTTGCGTGATACTGTACACCTGGTTTGCAGTAAAACCTGTTTTGCCCTCCTGAGACTCTTCGGCGAGTAAGGAGGTAAAAACAACAGGCATTAATGGAGCATCCCAGGAACTTTGATTTTGCCGACTCAACTCTCGAAGTACCTCTATCCCACTAAAGAGGCGATGATCAAGATCTAAAAATAGGCGAGTTTGCACCCTTTGAATTTTTTCTAAAAAGCTGGTTTTTTCTCGATTATCAATCTCGCATAAAGTTAAAGAAGTAAAATCCCCCATGATATCATTAATTTGAGGGTGAAGTGGCAAACGGTTAAAAAGCGTAAGCGTAACAGTAAAACGCGAGCTATTACTCCAAAACTGGATAATTTCTCCAAAGAGTGCTAATAAAAATGCAGTTGGTGTTAGTCCTTCAGCTTTAATCTGTTCTTTAAGAGAGTCCCAAAGAGGCTTTGCCAATTTCTTTGTACATCGACTAAAATTAGGCTTTTCTATTTCTTTTGGATGTCTAGCCAGAGGAAGAGGCGGCCCAATTGGAAAATCGGGAAGCCGAGATAACCAATAGTTTTTATCCCTAGCGTACAGCTGCCCTTGTTTTAACTGGCTTTCGGTTAAAACATAGTCTCTAAAAGACACCTCTAAAGAAGGCAAAGGTGTTTTTAAGTCAGAGTAAAGTTTTCCCCATTCGGAGAACAAGATATTAAAACTCCACCCATCAACGATAAGACCATCTATGCTAAAATGCAGGCGATAGCTACTCTTCATTTTTGTGACACAAATCTCAAAAAGTGGCCAATTTTCTAATGCTAACACTTGATGAGACAAACGAGATCTCAATTTAGCGAGATGGATTTGGGTATTTTCTTCTGTTTCATTGGAAAGATCGAAACATTGGATAGTATAAAAGGGAACTTCTGAAAGGATTTTTTGTTTCCCATCCCCAGGGAAAATAAGTCTTAGAGCTTCATGCCTTTGTATTAATTGATTCCAACTTTTTTCCAATCTATCTATATCTAAATGATCACAATCATATTCGCTATATCCGTGGACCGCAATTTGACTCAAAGTGAACACTTCATTTCTTCCAAGCCAGTATGCTTGTTGAATATCTGTTAAAGGAAATTCTACAGATCGATTAGAAAAGTCGGAGATTACTTCTGGATAAGACTCTATAGAATTAGAAGTAGTAGAGGCTTTTAGAGTGGTTATGAATTGTGCAAATGATTCTAGGATTGGATTCTCATAGAGGCTTTTAAGAGGGATCTCTATTTTAAAGGCATTCTGCAAAGAGACAATTACCTGTACTGCTGATAAGGAATGGCCGCCCAATTCAAAAAAGTTGTCCGTTAACCCTATTTTCTCAACCCTTAAGTTTTGAGACCAAACTTCTGAAATCAATTGTTCATCTGCAGTTTGTGGCGCTTTATAATTATGGGTGTAATCTCTGCTAACCGATACTTCCGGAAGAGCATTTCGATCGACTTTTCCGTTTTCCGTTAAAGGGAACTTATCTAAAACAATAAAATTGGAGGGTAGCATATATTCGGGAAGCAGTTGGCCCAACTGAATACGCAGAGAATCCTGAGATAAGGGTTGGGAAGCAAAATCTAGAATCAAGTAAGCAACTAGCGCTTTACCGCTATTTTTTACACAAACAACCGCTTGTTGAATCCCTTCACACCTAGACAGAGCCTTCTCTATCTCCTCTAATTCAATTCGATAGCCTCTGAATTTTATTTGGTGGTCCGATCTTCCAAGAAATTGGATTTGTCCCTCAGGTAACCAATAGCCCAAGTCTCCTGTCTTGTATAAGCGACCAAAAGAAAAGGTTTGGGTAAATTTTTCTTCGGTTAAGCTCTTGTTATTTAAATACCCTCTTGCAACACTTGGTCCCCCAACATAAATTTCCCCTTTAGCCCCTATTGGAAGTAATTGCTTGTTCTCATCAAGAATGTACATTTTAGCGTGTTGAATAGGTTTCCCTATAGAGATAGCACTTTTGAATGAAAGAGCTGGATCATAGACTTTGGAATAGGAACACCAAACTGTACATTCTGTGGGACCATATTCATTGAATAAAACAGCCTGAGGGAAATAATTCTGATGAAGGGAAACAATAGATTCTGTTAAGGACTCGCCTCCTACGCTTACGTGTTTTAGAGCAGGGCAAGCAAATTTCTTGTTTTGTTCCAGAATTAGAGCATAAAGAGATACAGCGCAGCAAAAATGGTTAATTTCGTAATGCTTTAAAAGGTGTATGATACCATCTGAATCTGTGTTAGAAACCTTGGAAGAAAAATAAAGTGTTCCACCAGCAACAAGTGGGAATAGGATTGTAGCAACAGAAACATCAAAGCTTATTGAACCTATCCATAAGGATTTAATATTTTTTAAACCGTAGTGCACCTCTTTAGCCTTAATCGCATGAGTTAGCTGCCCATGCTCAATTTCTACTCCCTTTGGCTTACCCGTAGACCCAGACGTATAAATAATATAAGCACGGTTGAAGGGCTGCGCATCTCTACACAAGGCTTGGTTTTCTTCTTTAATGATATTTTCAGAGGGTTGGTCTAAGAAAAAGAGAGGAGCTGAAATTTCTACAAAATTGTCTGCCAAGTGAGACTGTGTTAATACAAGCAACGCTTGAGCATCTTCTAAAACATAATGAAAGCGCTCTTTGGGGTAGTTGGGATCTAGGGGTATGAACGCCCCTCCTGCCTTCATAACTGCTAAAATGGCAATTACAAGCTCGAAAGACTTCTCAGCACAAATTGCTACATTAGTTTCTGGTCCGACTCCGATGGAGCGAAGGTAAATGGATAGATTTTGTGCTCTATTATTAAGTTCCTCATAAGATAAGAAACTTTCATCACATACAAGAGCTATTGCTGATGGGTTTTCTAAAGCTTGTGCTTCTATTAACTCGTGTACACAGCTAGAACAATGACTGGATATTTCATTTTCACCCCATCCGAGTATCTTTTCCTCTTCTCTTTGTGGAAGGATATGTAAAAACGCGATAGGTTCGTGGGACTTACGTTTTTCTAAAAGGATTAACAGATGTTCGGAGGCATGAGACAAAAGATCTAAGCTTGTAGAAGAGATAAATTGGCACTTATTTTCTTTCTCTGAAATAAAGACCCCGAGCATATAACCCTCTGGGACCCGACAATCTTTGATTTGATCTACAAATTGAACGGTAATTCCCGAATGTGCTGGAGGCAAATCTCGCAAATTTGGATATCTCAAAAAAAGATCTTGCGAATACCCTTTCTTGCTATCTAATAACTTCAGTGAAGAGTCTAATTTTTCTCGAGCTGTGCTGAAGGTGTCTTGTAGTGTAAGCAACACGTTAAGAGGAAGTTCATTGGCAAGTAACTCTCTAAACTCTCCTGCATTTGCGCAGAGAAGATTGCTTTGATAACTTATTGTGAAATTGCTTTGCTGGGATATTCTATAAAAATAAGCTAGCACAGCTGTCAGCACAGTCTCTTTTGATACACCTGCTGGAAGATTTAGAGTTGTTTCGAAAGAGTTGCCACTAGAGGATGCATACTGACCAAGGTTCAAATAGTTACCACGTTGTAATTCTTTAACCCAAAAACTCTCATAACGGGAAAATTCGGTATAAAAATCTTCTAACTTTTGAAAATTGTGGGAAGAGTCTAAGCATTCCCCTACTGCAACCGATATTTTTTGAAGGTCGCTTTTTTTAAAAGTGAGCAGAACATCGGAAGTTTTAGTCGTAATTTGCAATTGGGTCTCAAAAACTTTTACCACAATTCCAGGTGAGAGTCCTGAGGAGACAGCAAGAATTTCAATCCTGCTGGGGAAAAAAATATGTCCCTTTATAAATAGTTTAGGCAGGCAAAATCTATTAGGATAGTTCCCAAAATCGAGAGCTCTAAAAAGCGTCTCTAATTCTTTTGCTTCTTGATCCCATGAGATCATTCCTGCAAAACGCGGCTTTTTATGTGAACCAAAATAAGAACGGCTGCTTAAATCTTGTTTTTTAGATAGATATCGGTCTTCTTCAAATTCAATAATGAGCTCTTTAAATGTCTGCAGGGCATGCTGATAGCATTTAATATTTAGACTAAAAGCAGTTTCTTCTCCGTCGACTGGGAAAATAGGCTGTTTTAAAATGTCGCCTGCATCGATTTGCTCAGTGATAATATGCCATGTGATACCATGAAATTTTTCATTATTTAAAATAGCCCATGACGTTGCATGAACCCCTGCATAAGCAGGGAGAGGAGAATCGTGGTAATTAATCGCTAATTTTTTGGCTGAATGAATGATTCTTTCTGGAATAAGTTTAGGATTAACTATGCTAAGAAGATAATCGAATTCAGGTAAAGCATTGAAGCTATCAAATAAAGGAATTTTGCGCTGTTTTGCCCATTCTTGAAGCCAAGGGTCATCAGAAATAAGGCCAGGAATACAATGCTTTCTATCTAGCAGGTATTCCATACATTGAGCCGCTAAAGAAGTCTCCCCTAAAATAAAAAAAGATTTCGGTTTATGCATAGTCAGTATCCATAAACCTTTGATATTTGACAGAATTTAGAGCCCCATTTAAAGCAATATGTCCTATATAATTTGGAGGGGTTTCAATAAGGGATAAAGACCAATTATTTATATGATCTTTTTGATCAAACCTAATAAGACGAGGAGTTAGAGGGTTAGAGAACTCGATATGAATATTTGATAAAGGGTACGCTAAGCCGCTACCGGTAGCTTTTACTAAAGCTTCCTTTTGGCTCCAATACCGATAAAAGAAGTCTTTTCTCTGATGGGAAGAGAGATTTGCAAAAAATTCATATTCTTCAGGATGTAGGGTAAAGGTCGTTAAATCTTTTTCCAGTTCCTGATCTTGAACGTGTTCAATATCAATGCCAATGCAAGCTTCACTACTTATTGCATAATACACCAAGTCATTAGAGTGCGATAAATTAAAGTAAATATTTGATTCACAAAGGCTTATCCAGGGTTTGCCGTTTTGATCTGGCCTGATAGGGATATTTTTAGGGTGAATATTCAAATAAAAACTTAATATAACACGAAGAATAGCCCTTCTGATTACAAAATGATCAGAATGTTTTTGGAAAACATAACTTTTTGCATGCTGATTTTCTTCCAAAGACAAAAGACTTAAATAATAATTTAATCCATGGAGATGAGCGTTAACGTCTACAGACCAGATGTGTACTTCATTTTTATTCAAGTCAGGTTCAATACATTCTCCAATTGCCGCAGACATGATAATTAGAAATGCTTGTTCTGGAGCATGGCAGCAGCATATTTATCAAACCACTGCTTAGAGACTTCCTGATTATTGAGGTGATCGCGATAGATAAGTCCTAAGTAATACATTCCTTCGGCATACCCTAAATCCGCTACTTTCTGAAACCATTCGATCGCTGTTGGATAATCGTGGAGGTCGTCTTTGTAGATGACTCCTAAGAAAAATAGAGCTTCAACATTTCCGTGTTCAACAGCCTTTTTGTACCAAGCTGCAGCTGTTTCAAACTCCCCCAGATCAACGGCATAGAGAAATCCTAAATAAAATAACGAATCTTTGTGACCCAGGTCTGCTGCTTTGGTAAACCAAGTAGCTGCTTGCTTAGAATCTTTAAGTTCGTTTTTTAGCAGAAGGCCCATTGAGAACATAGCATCTACACATCCAAAATCTGCGGCTAATTGGAATTTTTCAAGAGCTTGGGGGTAAGCCTGCTCTACATCTCTAAGTAAAATCCCCTTTTGATACTCTGCGATTAGAGAAGCAGGTAGCTCATGTGCCTTTATTCCTTGCTCTTTGCTTCCTGAGCAACATGAATTAGGAAGATAATTAAGCCTGATTGATTTATTCATGATATCCATTGTTTAAACCCTTCTTTTATTGAATAAATTGAAGAACCTTTAATGCACCTTGGTCAGGTGTGTGCGTTCCTGTGTCGACTTCCATGTCAAAGTAACCCCTAGGCGTTAATTGCACTTTTCCGTGGTGATTATCTTCCAGTCCTAACCTGCTAAACAATACTCCCAGTTCGAAAGAACGTCTTCCTTGAATTTCCTCTTCCCCGATTCCTGGGATAGGTCTAAATTGAAGCTCTTCTTTTAAATGCCTATCATAAATTTGGGTTACGGTCGTTCTATCAACACTATGCATGTGAGGCTCTCTCATGCTTTCTCTTGGCTTAAGGAAATCCGTAAATTGAAGAAAAGGATAAGTGCCGAATCTTGTGTCTTGCTCTTGTCCTGTTGCTAAAGCTAGCTTATTTCTTCCTTCTTTATGTTCAGCTAACTTTGCAAATGAACAGTGAACTAGAGTGATCAGCAGAGGGCAATGAAAAGATTTACTCGCTTTGTAGCCGAAGAAATCATTACACTCGACCGTATCGATAGCTACATCTTTCCCTTTTGCTGATAAATAAAGAGCCCTTTCGAACAAATTATCTTGAGCCGCGTCCCTATGAAAGGCGCTGAAAAATAGCTCTTCTATTATTCCAACATAAGAAGCCGCTGTTTTTGCATTTTGGCGTTCCTTTAGCGTGCTTAATGGTTTAAATTTAACCTTTTGACCCATAAGAAAAGCTGGAATATCTTTGTCAGAAACACACTTGGAGATGGTCGAATATCGATCAAAAAAGTGTTTCTTAAAGCAATCGACCTTTGAAATAATTTTAAGGTAATGCCTATCCATTGCAGCATCGATGCCATCAATGACCATCTTAGGGTTGATCGCTATTACTTCTCGACAGATTGATGTTTTTCCGGCATTAGACGTTCCATATAAAAAGATAATTTTTCCTGAACCATATTGGCGTAACAAGATTGAAGAGGCCATAAAAATCTTAAAAGCTCTATCAGAAGGAGATTGGCTTTTCTCGGATTCAGCTAAAAGCCTCTGCTCTTCCTCTATCCTTGCACAATTGTGCAGCATTAGTTTTGTTAACATGACCTTTAGACTCATACCCTTGTCTCCCTAAAAGTTAAAAAACCTTATATTTTTTGTTTGAATGCTATATTTTAAATCAATTTTAAAGATTAAATCTATTAAAATAAAGCATATAAACAGTAAATTTTTAACATTAAACATTAATTTATTTACAAATTGAGACCGTTGAACAAGCTGCCTAAGGCAGCCCGTTCAAGAAATTTTAAAATTTTTCTCAGCTATTTGACCCCAAAATTCTTATAAAATTCGCATTTTCTGTCCTTTGTGGGCTATTTAAGCCCATGTTTTTCAGTTTTCTATCTCTTA
>CAMCLJ010000032.1 GCA_945875745.1 Chlamydia trachomatis | reverse complement strand
ATTATAGCCTTTTTCACCCTTATGGACTCATCTATCATCCTAGGGATGCACGGAGCCTTGCCACCTATTATCGCTCTACTCGTCCCATTTGGATTATGCTCCACATTATTTACCTTAAAATTCGCAAAAACTTACTGAAGGTATCATCTCATGTCATCATCGTATCCAATAAAATGGAATCCTAAAGCACTAATTTTAACCCATGTTATGATTGCAATAGGACTTTGCACTTTATTCAGTCCGGTTACCCATGGAATGTGGAAGCAAGTTGACTACTTTATTTTCAAGACCATTAATGGAACTCTATCTTGGGGAAGGCCTTGGCAGGTATTTTGGGCGTTAGCAAATCACAGAGGGGCTGATTGGGTAGAGGATATTGTGATTCTGTTTTTCAGTTGGATGTATATTAAAACAGGAGCTAAAGAAGACCGCTTATACAGAACCTCTCAAATCATTTTTCTGATTCTGTACACTGCGTTTATCATCTTTTTCGTAAATAAAACACTACTTAGAGACAATCTACGAATTCTACGTGATAGTCCGACCCTTATTATCGAACAGAGCGTTAAACTCTCGGATCATATCAGCTGGCTGAAAATTAAAGACGGGTCTTCCAAAAGTTTTCCTGGAGACCACGGCACAACAGCCCTACTTTTTGGGATCGCTTTTGTGTACCTAGGAAACAGGACCATTAAAATATGCGCTGGGATCTACGCCCTATTTTTATGTCTACCTAGAATGATTCTTGGGGCTCACTGGTTTACTGACATAGCAATTGGTAGTGGATCAATTGCCTTTTTCTTTTTAATGTGGGTTTTTTGCAGTCCGTTCGCACATAATATCAGCCTCTGGATTACTTATGCGTTAAAGAAACCGTTAAAACAAACCTGCTAATCCTCTCTAAACAACACCCCTATTTGATTAAAGCAATAAAGTTTGTTTTAGAATTTCTTCCGGCTTGATAGAGTTATGTTATACTTGGAGGACAGTATGCATCAAACTACCAATGGCCACTTTTCAGAAGTTCTAAAACTCTCTAAACAACAAACAATCTTAGGATCGATTCACGCTCTTCTTGAATGGGACCAAGAAACGTATATGCCCCATGGCGCTATTGAATATAGAAGTGAGCATCTTGAAACGATTGCAAGCCTTGCACACAAAGAGAAAACAAGCCCGGCCTTTGCAAAAGCTCTAAGCAAGCTAATCGATCTAGAAACTGGGCAAATTAAAGAAGCAGAACTTTCACCACAACAGCAAGCAACTTGTCACCAGTGGAGAAAAGATTATAATAAAGCTATTAAACTGCCCGCAGATTTTGTAGAAGAATTTGCCAAGGCCTCTTCCCTATCTTTACATGCATGGTCAGAAGCTAAACGACATAATGATTTTAAGATCTTCGCACCCCACCTGGAAAAAATTGTCGCTCTTTCAAGAAAAAAAGCTGATTATCTAGGATATAAAGAACACCCCTATGATGCCCTCCTCGACCTGTACGAACCTGAAATGACTACAGCTTATCTTACCCCTTTATTTACTCGTTTAAAAACCTTTTTAACAAGACTTGTCCAAGAAATAAAATCGAAAAATAATCACCCTAGACAATGTTTACTGCAAGACTTCCCAAATCATGGACAAATCCATTTTAGCCATACAATTTTACAGGCTATGGGATTTACCCCTGAGTCAAGCAGGCTAGATTTATCTGCTCATCCATTTTGCAGTGCTTTAAACCCTAAAGATGTTAGGATGACCACTCGAATTACCCCGAATCAACCATTAAGCTGCCTGTTCTCAGTGATTCATGAAGCAGGTCATGGCATGTATGAAGCCCAGTTAAATGAATCGATGTACGGAACTCCTCTTTGTGAATCGATTTCTTTAGGGATGCACGAAAGCCAGTCAAGACTATGGGAAACATTCATCGGCAAAAGCTATTCATTTTGGCAATATTTTTACCCACTAATGCAGAAAGAATTCCCGATTCAACTAGGCGCTGTACCTTTAGATACCTTTTTCTTAGCAGCCAACTACGTTGAGCCTTCATTAATTCGAGTAGAGTCTGATGAAGTAACCTACTGTCTTCATGTGATTCTGCGATTTGAAATTGAAAAAGCACTGATCGATGGATCACTTGAGGTCAAGGATCTACCTACTGTCTGGAATACAAAAATGAGGGAATACTTAGGAATAAGTCCTACCTCTGATGGGGAAGGTTGCCTACAAGATATCCACTGGTCGATGGGATCGATTGGATATTTCCCAACATATGCTCTTGGAAACTTATGCGCGGCCCAGATTTTTGAAACGTTTGAAGAAACCTACCCCCATTGGAGGGATGAAGTCTCTAAAGGTAAGCTCCTTTTTATTAGAAAATGGTTAAAAGAACAGCTCCATCAATACGGAAGGCAGTACAGTTCACAAGAAATCATAACAAAAATTTCTGGTAAAAAGCTAACAGAAACGGCGTATATACATTACTTAGAGAAAAAATTTCAAAAAATTTACAGTAAATAAGAGCAAAAAAAGCCCTTCGAGATCATTGAAGGGCTTTTGAATAACTGAGATTTAAGCAGCTAGAAGCTGCAAAAGTCGATTATCGCTTAGAGAATTGGAATCGTTTTCTAGCACCGGCAAGACCGTATTTTTTACGCTCTCTTCGACGAGAATCACGAGTGAGGTAGCCAATAACACGAAGATCATGTTTTCTATCTTCATTTTCAAGAAGAAGTGCTCTGGCAATCCCCAAACGAGTAGCTACAGCTTGACCTTCTAGACCGCCGCCTCGGACTCGGACGATGATATCGTAATTCGAAATAGAGGTATTGCATGTTTTAAAAGGGGCTGCAATCACATCTCTCTGGAGCTGTGCAGCAAAATACTCTTCAAACTTTCTACCGTTGATGTCCATTTTACCTGAACCTGGACGAAGGCGGACAGAAGACACTGCAGTCTTTCTTCTTCCTATACCAATTTTTTCTTGCATATTTGTTTCAACCGTTAGCTTTTAAAATTAAATAGACGCAACTACTGGCTGCTGAGAAGCCATTTCGTGCTGATCTCCAGCAAAAATGCGGAGTTTTTTCATTTGAGCTTCGCTCAAGCGTGTTTTAGGCATCATACCTTTAACAGCATGGCGGATGATATAATCTGGCTTTCTAGCCTGCATTACACGGTAAGGGATCTCTCTCATTCCACTCATCGCACCTGTATGGTAACGGTAGATCTTTTGAGCTTCTTTGGCACCGGTAACAACGATTTTTTCAGCGTTAATAATGACAACGCCATCTCCAGCATCTACATGAGATGTGAAGGTAACTTTATGTTTTCCTCGAAGGATTTTAGCAACCTCTGAAGCAAAGCGACCAAGCGTTTTGCCTGAAGCGTCTAAAATAAACCACTTCTTATCTGCTTGCGCTTCTTCTTTAGAGAGAAGAATACATGTATTTTGTCTGCTTTGGGTCATGGAATTTATGCCTTACAGTTTTAAGTTAGTGTATAGTTTTAAAATAAAGGTGCTAGGATACGTTTTCTCCCTTTTTTTGTGTAGACTTTTTTCAAGTTCACAGAAAATTCCCCTTAGTAAATGGCTCAAAGCCAACAATAAATAAACTATATAAAAAATCAATCGACATTAAATTCAAAATTACTACAAAAAAACCTTTGAATAAGGGGCAAGATAGATCCATAAAAGAAAAATGAAGCTTGTCAAAATGAAGAAGGTTCATATAAAATTCCAAGGCAAAAACTGACAAAAGTAAAATATAGATTACATATGAGACAATTAGACACCTTTTTTATACGCACCTATGGCTGCCAGATGAACGAATTAGATTCAGAAATTATGGTAGGGCAGCTCGAAAAACGAGGAATGAAAAGGATCTATCAAGAAACCGATGCTGACCTACTTATTTTCAACACCTGCTCTATCAGGGATTTAGCTGAAAGAAAGGTAATGGGCAAACTCGGACAACTTGGAAGAAGTAAAATAAAAAGGTCTCTTATCGGGGTCACTGGCTGTATGGCGATGGCTAAAAAAGACTCCCTACTGCGCAAACTCCCCCATGTGGATTTTGTATTAGGAACCAACAATATCAATGATTTAAACCAAGTTCTAGATGAGGTCGTCGACACAGGCAGACAAAGCTTTCGAACAGATACTCAGTTTGAAGAAAATCTAGACTACTTAGCAGCCAAACGAGATGACACAGTCAAGGCCTATGTTTCGATCATCCGCGGTTGTGATAAGTTCTGCACCTACTGCGTAGTTCCATATACAAGAGGTCAAGAAGTTTCTAGAGACCCAACGAGTATTATTGAGGAGTGCAAAATGCTTGTAGCTCGCGGGTATAAAGAAATTACTTTGCTTGGCCAAAACGTCAACAGTTACGGGAAAGACAAGCCCGAATGGAACTGTTTATTTCACGATTTATTATATCGATTAGATAAAATACCAGGGCTTGAAAGGGTCCGCTTCATGACCAGTCACCCAGTGGATATTACCACAGATTTGATGTATGCTATTCGAGACCTACCCTCAGTATGCGAATTCGTCCATTTTCCGATCCAGGCGGGATCTTCACGGATTTTAAAAAAAATGCATAGAATTTATACAAAAGAACAGTACTTAGAAAAAGTAGATCTGTTGAGACAGATCGTACCCAACGTATCACTTGGTACCGATATTATCGTTGGCTTTCCGACAGAAACGGAAGAAGAATTCCAAGAAACTTATGATGTGTTTAAACAAATCGGGTATTCGGTAGCCTTTATTTTTTCTTATAGCCCAAGAAAAGGAACTCCTGCATTCCGCTGGATGGATGACATTTCTGAAGAAATCAAGCAAGAAAGACTGCAAAGACTCCTGAGCTTGCATTCAGAAATTACCTCAGCAGAAAGACAAAATATACTTGGTCAACAAGTTGAAGTCTTGGTCGAAAAAGCCGGAGAAGAAGGTAAGCTAAAAGCTCGCACCAGGTGCTGGAAAAACGTTGTATTTGAAGGAAGCAATGCAATGATTGGAACCTTACAAAAAGTCAAATTACACAGCTTTACCCATCAAACTCTACTAGGAGAGCTCTCAAGGGCTCAAGTTCTACCCTTGATGTTGTAATCACCTGGCACTATCCATCCCATTTTTTAGGCATGGATAGTCAATCTACATAAAGGTCTATAACCCATTACAAATGTTCGACTAAAATCAAGCAATACGAGCCTAGGGTTGCATGCGTTAAAATAGTTGCTTAAAAATCAAATTCAGTATTTTTTTATATTTAAGATTCTATTAAGATTTAATCTCCAAATAAAAAAGTAAGGAAGGGTTAAATGGCTATAGGAATAGCTTATGATCATGTACAGGTTGATTCAGTCTTTCCAAAAGACAATATAAAAGCAGCGTGCCGATCATTTCTCATAACAGGGGGTATTAGCTTAATCTCAATCGGCAGCGGAAACGCTGCATTACTAGCTGGATCAATAGCCGCTACTGCAACTCTTATAGAATCCGTGGTTCGTGGCATATTTAATATAAGCTTTCCGATGGGAGGATTCGACCAGCAAAACTGGATGACATTTCTAATAGCTTATCCACTAACTGCCTCTCTAGCTGTTACAACCCTGCAAAATCTGATAGGGTGTGTATATAAACCAAGCGATCCTTTTTTGATAAGTTTAGCCAATTTCTTTATATGGGCTAACGATACCGCGGAAGCTAACGAAGATTTTCTACAATATGAAATCAGATTCATGGTTAAGAGATCAGCTCAGGCTTATGCGTGGTAGAATAGTTTTTAAATTCACAATAAAAGAATTTGCAAGCTAAATATATGAAATAAGGACGAGCTGATAAAGGCTCGTTCTTTAATAGGATTGGTGTTTGACCGGCCCTGATCTATAACAATTGAATAAATTCTTCTTCAGTCAGAATCTGCAGTTTCAGTTTTTTAGCTTTATCAAGCTTAGAACCTGCCTCATCGCCAGCGATAACATAATCAATATTACCGCTTACAGAAGAAGAGACCTTTCCTCCCCTTTCTTTGATAAGCTCTGTTGCAGCGCTTCTAGTAAACTGGATGAGCGATCCTGTAAGAACAAACTGCTTACCATAAAAAGGATGATCCACACAATCGACTCGTGCAATCTTTTTTGGAGATACTCCCTTTTCTAAAAGCAAAGCAATTTCAGCCTGGTTGGAAGGATCTTGGAAATATTCAACTACAGCGAAAGCCACCTTTTCACCCACACCATCTACTTCTTCAAGTTCTTGTTTAGAAAGCTTTGCAAGAGCTTCCATATCCCCTGCTTTTTCCGCTAAAAGATCAGCTGTTGTTTCTCCAACATATTTTATACCCAAAGCTAAAATCAATCGAGCAAGGGTTGGATGCTTGGAATGATCGATGCTTGAAAGAAGATTCAGGACTGATTTTTCTTTGAACCCCTCTAACTGAAAAAGCTCCTCTTGGCTTAAGCTATACAAATCAGAGATCGTTTTTAAAAAACCCTTCTCCACTAGCTGTTCGATGACCTTTTCTCCTAAATGATCGATATCCATCGCATCTTTACTTGCAAAAAAGACAATCTTACGAAGATTTTGCTCTTTGCATCGCGAAGTGTTCGGACAGCGGACTGCTACCTCCCCTTCTAGATGGACCACCCTTGCGCCGCAGCTAGGGCAATACTCAGGCATATGCCAGACAGTAGAGGATGGGTCCCGTTTTGCAAAAACGACTTGAACGATCTTTGGGATGACATCCCCTCCTTTTTCAAGGATGACTTCATCTCCAATACGAATATCTTTTCTTTCTATCTCTTCCTGATTATGCAGTGTTGCCCGTGTAATGGTGCTACCAGCTAATAGAACAGGTCGCAATTCAGCAACAGGGGTCAGCACCCCTGTCCTACCTATCTGAACTGTAATATCTAAAATCTTTGTCATTGCCTGTTCAGGAGCGAACTTATATGCAACTGCCCACCTAGGGGACTTTCCAGTGGTTCCTAATAGATCATGATATTTCCGTTCGTTAACTTTAATAACAATCCCATCGATGTCAAAAGCAAGGAAGGGACGCTCCTGTTGGATACGATCGGCAAATGCTAAAATTTCTGATCCATTCTGACACTTGATCCGATGAGATTTAGCAAATACAGGCAAGCCAAGCTCTTCTAACAAATCATGACATTGGTATTGCTGCGGTATAAGAAGGGCTGATTCTTCAGCAAGACCATAAAAAACAATCGAGAGCTTTCTTTTAGCAACCTCGGCTGGATCTAGTAGCTTCAAGGAGCCGGCTGCAGCGTTGCGAGGATTTGCCCACAGCTCTTGACCAGCTGCTTCTTTTTGCTTATTTAATGAGGAAAAGGTGGTCTTAAGCATAAACACCTCACCCCGAACCTCTAATATATCAGGAATATTCTTACCATTTAAACTCAAGGGAAGGGCCTTGATAGTACGTAGATTGGCTGTCACATCATCCCCTCGCTTGCCATCGCCTCGGGTCATCCCGCAAACAAACACACCTTTTTCATACCTTGCAGTGACTGCAACCCCATCCATCTTCAGTTCAGCACAAAATGAAACAGGCTTATGATCGAGCCCCTTATGAACCCTCTGAATAAAATCTTCTATCTCTTCTTGCGAATAGGTATTAGCCAGCGAGAGCATGGGCACTTTATGCTCTCTTTGGACAAAACCTTTGCTTGCAGATTCACCAACCCTCTGAGTAGGAGATGCTAAAGAGATCCATTCGGGGTGGATTTTTTCGATCTCTTCAAGACTTTGGATTAATTGATCATACTCGAAATCGGTAATAACGGGCCTGGCTTCCACATAATATAACCTGTCATGACGCTGAATTTGGTGGATTAAATGTATGTACTGCTCTTTTTCCATCAACAACCTTTAGGGAAACTTCACCTTAAAAATCATGGTAGCAAGAGGCGCTAGTGTGATTGTAAAACCCAGCGAGCGACCCTCTTGACTGTGCACGATGACATTGGGATTGAGTTTACCAGAGCCCCCATATTCTTCTCTATCGGTATTGAATATTTCAACTACAGAGCTGACATTTGGTAACCGAATAAAATAGTCTAGATAAAAGGCCGGAGTAAAGTTGTGCACACATGCAATGATTTCATTCGCTCCTTTTCTAAGGTAGCTAATTACAGAATTATGCCGATCAGTAAAATCAATCCATTCAAAGCCTTTTGCTTCAAAATCAAGTTCCCATAAGGCTGGATGTTTCTGATAAAAAAGATTGAGCTGCCGTACCATCCTCTGCAAACCGAGGTGTCGTGGATAGGCAAGAAGATACCAAGACAGTTCATCTTTACAGTTCCACTCGGTCCACTGTCCAATCTCACCCCCCATAAAAAGAAGTTTTTTTCCTGGATGGCATATCATGTAACTGTATAACAACCTCACATTTGCAAATTTCTGCCACTCATCACCTGGCATTTTTGCAAGCAAGCTAGACTTGCCATGGACCACTTCATCGTGGGATAACACCAGCGCAAATCGTTCAGAAAAAGCATAGAGCAAGCTAAATGTTAAACTATTTTGATGGTAATAACGAAAAAACGGATTGACTGCAAAGTACTTCAAGGTGTCATTCATCCAACCCATATTCCATTTGATATCAAATCCAAGTCCTCCCGATAATAACGAGTGGGTAACACCTGGATAGGATGTAGATTCTTCTGCAAACATCAGGGCTTTAGGAAATCTTGTGTGAACAATAGAATTTAAGTGCTTTAAAAATTCAATGGCCTCTAAATTTTCTTTCCCCCCCTCTTTATTAGGAATCCACTGCCCATGCTCCCTGCCGTAGTCGAGATATAACATAGAAGCCACAGCATCGACCCTAAGCCCATCGATATGCATTTTATCGAACCAAAAAAGAGCGCTGGCAATTAAGTAGTTCGAAACCTCACGGCGACCATAGTTAAAGATGCAAGTATTCCAATGGGGATGAAACCCCATTTTAGGATCGGCATGTTCATATAAAGCTGTTCCATCAAATTGCGATAAAGAAAACTCATCTAAGGGAAAATGGGCAGCAACCCAGTCGATGATAACACCGATTCCATGCTGATGCATGTAATCGACAAAATATTGAAAATCAGAAGGAGACCCGTACCTAGAGGTAATGGCAAAGGGTCCTGTCACCTGATATCCCCACGATTCATCTAAGGGATGTTCTGCAAGCGGCATGATTTCAATATGGGTAAATCCCATTTCCTTACAGTATGCTGCTAGATCATGAGCCAGCTGTTTGTAGGTTAAAAATTCACCCTCCCCTTTTTTCCAAGAGGCTAAATGGACTTCATAGATCGTCATAGGGATATTGACTCCAGAGGAGGTCTCCCTTTCAGTCCAATTTTCATCTTTCCATTCATAAAAATCTAAATCGGCAACAATAGATGCTGTTTTTGGACGAAATTCGGTGGCATATGCCATAGGATCGGATTTAATCTGCACGCTGCCAGATAATGTAGAGATCTCAAACTTATACTTTTCCCCAACAGTAAGGCCAGGCACAAATAGTTCCCAGACCCCACAACCGCCCATACTCCTCATGGGACTTATCTTACCATCCCAATGGTTAAAATCACCGATTACAGAGACTCGCACGGCAGATGGTGCCCAGACCGCAAACTTCACCCCACTGCACGAGTTCTGTATGTGGAATCGAGCGCCAAGAACATCATAGAGTTCATAATGGACCCCCTTAGAAAAAAGATGGGCATCCATTTCACCAAATATTGGTGAAAACACATAGGGGTCATAAGATAAAAGCCCATTATTATGATATACCTTATAATCCATGGGCGATACGTCTAAGGGGACCTCGAGGGCAAATAAACCAGCTTGATGCACTTTAGGCACAGAAGTAATAGATCCCTTTAGCTCGATATAAATCTCGGAGGCTCCCGGACGCCACAGACGAATGAGCCTGCCCCCTTCATAGGTCTGATGAAGTCCAAGAAAACTGTGGGGATTGTGTTGTGCCTGTAAAAAAGAGGCTAACACCTGTGACGAAGAAGATAAATTAATCATAAAGCACCTAATCTGGCATATGTACTTGCATATACGCGATTAGCCAGAAAAGAGAAATAACCAATCTTTAATACTTGCCAATTACATGATGATAAGCAGCGCCTGCTCTTGTTTCCGTCCAAAGACACTTACATCAATCTTTGCTATACAGCGCCTTACCCCAAATAAAAACAGCCGAGAATAAGTCTGAGGAATAATACCCAGAGAAGACAAAACAACATTTTGGATTTTTTCAACAGGAAAGCTAGCAAGAAAACAACCTACCGTGGTTGTGAACATCTCCTCGATTGATTGTTGTAGCAGCAACTCTTTTGCAGAATCCTTCGGTATAAGACTGGATGTGATATCGATAATGGTTGGCTTTATATAAGGCTCAGTTACATAGGAAGTAATGATCGGTCTTATGATTGCTTCTATTAAAGAAATGGTCGCTGCCATAGATCCCATAACAATCGACGCCTGCAAGCTGCCACCTGCTATTAACCTTACCACAGATGTCGCTGTAAAGGATTTCAATAACATGACTCCTTTATGCGAGGCAGTTGTTGTCTCAAAATCTCTAACGCATTGATACAGTCCCCTGATATCCATCAGTCTACCTTTGTAAAAAATAAGAATCGAAGATCTTAATTTTTTCTTAACAATTTAATCTATAAAAAACCAAAAAGAAGAAGACTACCCACAGAAAAACAGACCCTCGATTAGGATCAAGGATAAATCTTATGATCGCTCGAACCGATCGAGATATACTGTTTGCCCTTGTTTACAAAGCACAGGCGCCAGAGCATCTAATACCACACCCTTATCTGAAAGGCAGGTTCTAAGCCGAAAACTACGAATGTCTTTTGGCAGAGATAGATCCATTTCTTTAGTTTCTAAAGGATATATAATCATGGTATGGAGTTGTTTTTTAGACCACGCGATATCGAATCGATCGCCACAGATCGTCTCAATACCAATGAAGCGACCACAATGAAATTCTGGGGGCAGGCAAGGTAGAATATGGTATGTAGCTCCCGCTTCTTTAAAAAATAAGGAGCGAATGATCTTGGCTCCCTTTGATATTACGTCCAGTGACGAGCATCCGACAGGGTAACTAGTGGCAGCCACAATACCTTGAAATTCATCATCCTGAAGGCGCGGAGATAAAATACTTGAAAAACCTGCTAAAAAAACAGGAAGAAAAGAAGGGATTACAGCAAGGCGATTTGCATCTGATACTGCACTTGCGCATTGATCTAGTAAATCGATGATCCCGCAGGATGCCGCAGCCACAGGCGTGTGTGGGATCATTTGAGACAGTCTTAGCCAATGGGGGAAGATTTCAGCCATCTGAGCTCTTTTACGTATCAAAGCAAAATCCTGACACTTATGTACCCCTAAAGAGAGTTTTTCTTGTATTCGAAAAGCAGTAGGCTCTTGTTTTACGCTTAGTACAATCTCACCAGATCCCTGAATATCATACGATTGGTTGTCAATGAGTAGATGAAGGCCTAAAGCTGGGGTTTTTTCAATGTCTAAACAAAGTCCCCGATCCTTTTGTCTTAAGACGAACCGAAAATATCCTTGAAGTGCAACCCCAAAAATCAGTACGGCTCCTTTTTCTAAATCCTGCTGCACAGTAAACTCTTTAACAGGACCTTGCAGGGATAAATGGATCTCGAGAGTATCGGCCTCTGTCATATGCTGTAGTCGAATTAAAGATGGAAATGCTGTCATCTTCCATCTAGAGTAAGGGATAATACAAGAAGATCCGCTCTGATGGGAAAAAGGCCTTAAGGGTTGCGCAATTGTAATTTTCATAGACTTTTCCTTCCGATAAGGGCATTTGGAGCGTTTTCAATGAGGTCAATTTCTATTATTTGATTCGATACCAGACCCTCTGCTTGAACCATAACGGATAAGAAATTTTCTGTATGGCCGCTAAACCAACCAGACCCCTCCCCCTCTTCACTTTCAATAAGGACTTTCATCGTGCGGCCAACGTATTGCTCGCGGAGGGCAAAAGCTGTTTGCTCAGTAAGGGTCAGGACCTGTCTTTTTCTTTCGTGAATGATTAAGGAAGGAACTTTACCTGGAAATAAAGCCGCCCGAGTTTTTGGTCTTTCGCTATAGGGAAACATATGCACTTTAGCAAAACGCACTTGTTTCATCACCTCTAAGGTGTCGTTAAAATCTAAATCTGATTCCCCTGGAAACCCAACAATCACATCTGTGGTAAAAGTAAAATCAGGGCTGGCCTGTTTTAGCCTTTCAATCGTCGATAGAAAGATCTCACGTGTATATTTACGGTTCATCCGTTTTAACACCACATTGGATCCTGATTGCAAAACAATATGGAAGCTATGACAGGTATGCCTGCCTTTAATTACTGCATCGAGAAGATCTTCATTGACCTCATCTGGATCAATAGAGGAAATCCTAATACGTTCAATTCCTTCAATCTCATCGACATGTCTCACCAGATCAGCAAGTCTTACAGGCTTCTCCGCTTCAATGGGAGCCCCGTCAAAATCTCCGATATTGATCCCTGTTAACACAATCTCTTTATAGCCGCTACTTACTAGATCTTTGATTTCTTTAAGGATATCAGATACCCGCCTTGACCTTGATCTGCCTCTGACATAAGGAATAATGCAGTAAGTGCAAAACGAATTACATCCATCCTGTACTTTAACAAACGCTCTTGTATGGGCTTCAAATTGTTTGATGGAAAATTCAGGAAGATCTTTTTCTGGAAACAAGTGGGTTAATAAAGCATCCTTGGTCGCATTAGGCTCCACATGACTTACCCCTTCTATCTGTAAAAGGGAATCGGGATCTCTCTGAGCCAGACATCCAGTGACTACAATCTTGGCGCCTGGATTTTGTTTGGCAAGTAGGCGTATTTGATGACGGCTTGAACTATCTGCCGATTCAGTCACAGTACATGTGTTAACAATGCAAATATCGGCTTTATCTGTTTCACCTGCCGGCTGAAGGCCTAATCCCAGCAGCTGATCAGTATAGGCTTGTGACTCATACTGATTGGTACGACAGCCAAGAGTAACGACTTTAAATTTTTTCACGAATTGTTCATCCTGACATATAGTAGGCAGTTATTATGCCAGGAAAAAAAACTGTATTCAAGAGAATCTCATTATAGGTCTGACCTAAACTCTAAGATGAAAGGGGATAAAAACTATCCCCCCTACCAAAATTTTTACTTAAACCCTTTCAGTCATAAAGGGAACAACCTTATACTCAAGACGAGCAGGAATTTCTATCTGCAAAAGGACATCATTATCCTCATAGTCAGAAAAAATCACCCTCCCTTCCTTCATTAATTCCGCCACAAGGGCATATTGACTTTGAGGAATACGCAAATAAACCACCCTGCGCAGTTTGGATAACTCTTCGACCATAACCTGTGCAAGATCTTCTAAACCAGTTTGATAAAGAGCAGAAATCTGAATTGTTTTATGATATTTAATCTTGAGCTTAGTCATGATCATAGGGTTTGGACAGGCATCTATTTTATTAAATACTGTAATGATTGGATGCT
Source organism: Chlamydia trachomatis (assembly GCA_945875745.1). Classification (GTDB taxonomy): domain Bacteria; phylum Chlamydiota; class Chlamydiia; order Chlamydiales; family Rhabdochlamydiaceae; genus VGMB01. Next base: position 6,691 of record CAMCLJ010000032.1, on the reverse strand, counting down.
CTGCCGCTCCCAGTTCTTTTAATACCTGCAAAGTAGCCTCAGCATGCTCTTCAGCGTTAGGATGACTTACATCAATCAGATGGATTAAAATATCTGTATGAACCGCCTCTTCTAAAGTGCTTTTGAAAGCAGCAACTAAGGTATGGGGAATCTTACGAATAAAACCCACAGTATCTATCAGCAGAATCTCTTGCCGATTGGGTAAAATAAATTTACGAGTTGTGGTATCGAGAGTCGCAAATAGCTTATCTTCGACGAGAACATCGGCCTGGGTAAGGGTTTTTAATAACGTCGATTTACCAGCATTGGTATACCCTATGATCGCAAAAGTTGGAATCCCTGAACGGAGGCGGGCAGCACGCTGGGTTTGCCTTTGGGCAACTACTTCTTCAATTTCTTTTTTTAACACATCGACTCTTCTACGAAGAAGGCGCCGGTCAATTTCAATTTGCTTCTCACCCTCCCCCTTTAAAAAACCACCCCCTCCAGTAGATTGCCTGGAAAGGTGGGTCCATAACCTACGAAGGCGTGGCACTTGATACTTAATCTTGGCCAGCTCAATCTGGAGCCTAGCCTCTCTTGTCTGGGCTCTTTGAGCAAAGACCTCTATAATCAGTTCGGTTCTATCAATAACTGGGCATTGAATTAGGGCTTCAAGATTTCTTTGTTGGTGAGGAGAGATCTCATCATCAAAAATAACAAGCTCATAGCCCAGTTCTGCTCGCAATGCAGCAATCTCAGCCACCTTACCCGATCCCAGATACGTTTTTGCATCGAATTTCTTTATTGAGCATCCCATACGGTGGGTCTGTAAAATACCAAAAGTTTCACACAGTCTGTGTAGTTCTTCAAGATATTCATCACACTTTTCTTTACTACTGCCTGATTGATAGATACCGATAAGTATCACTGTTTTCACCTTATGAAGATCAAAACCTTGAGTGACCGGAGGATGATTTTGTTTTGTTGTCATTGAATTCCTTTATCATATTGAAAGGGTATTTCAAGCCCGTCGTAGGCAAACGCGATATTTTTTGGTAAATGGCTTGAATGATGGGTATAATCGATTTCATGAGACATATGAGTAAAGTAGGTGTTCTTAGCCCCTACTTGCTCTGCTAGAACAATCGCTTCTGGAACACTTAAATGCATAGGAGAAGGAGTATATCTTAAGGCACTGAGGATCAAAATATCTATTCCGGATATAGAATCGATTAATTCTTGACTGTACTCTTTGATATCGGACAAATACGCTAAATTCCCTATTTTAAATCCTGTCACCGGGGTTCCCACCTGAGAGTAGTTCAGCAGCTCAAAACACAGCCCGGAAAAACAGCTCATCGGACAAGTATCTTCAAGCACATGAAAATCAAAATACATTCCCTGCTCCCCGCGGCCACTATCTTCCATCAGGTAGTGATGCCGAAACCGCAGTTCTTCATATGTATGTTTTCCAAGCAATACCGGAAGTTTTTTTTTCTGAGCAAAAGTGAAGGCTTTCAGATCATCGATGGCTGCCATATGATCATAGTGGGCATGTGTAATTAAAGCCCCATCCAGATGATCGATTCCGGCATCTAAAAGCTGCTGCCTAATCTCTGGCCCTGCATCGATTAGAATTATTTTCTCGCAAGCTGAGATGACGCCAGCACACCTTCTTCGTTTATTGAATGGACTATTAGATGTGCATACACAGCACCTGCAACCAATGACTGGCACTCCCATAGATCCCGATGTTCCTAAAAACAAAAACCGTCCAATCACCTTGCATTTCCTTTAGTAAGGGTTAAATTAGATTGTAGGATAACTGTTTGTTCTTGGAAAGGAGTTGCTTGGTAATGATCGGAATTTCATCTTCCTGTCCATATAAAATGGCGTTCGATAGCATCTGAGCAAATAATGCATGGTATAATAGGCCGCGAGAACCAAGACCTGTCATCACCCAAAGGCCTTTAGAAACCTCTCCAATTAAAGGAAAATAGTGACCTCTAGAACTTACCCTTACCCCCGCTTTTACTGCGATAGGATCAAGAGGCAGCTCTGGCATTAACCTCTTCATCTTAGATCCTAAATCACAGATCGCAGCTTCCCTATCTGGATCAGAAGATCGAGATCCTTTTTCAAAAGTGGCCCCCATACAGATCCGATCTTTTTGAAAGGTAGATGCAAGATACCCCTTACCAACCCTGCTTCTTTTAAGGTAAGGGATATCCTCTGGCCATTTATTGAGAATCGACTGGCCTCTTGCCGTACTTAGCCTAAAGTGAGTGAACTGTGAAAAGTCAAAAATCCCTACACCCGATGCCACAATCGTGTGATCAAAACCAGTAAGGGCAGTTAAATCCACAATTTTTTTTCGCTGGAACTTAGCGCCCATCTCCTGAGATAGACCCCACAAAGCCTGCAGGTAAGCTACCGTATCAATTGTGGCACCCAAGTGCATTAAAAAGGATTGCTCCCCTAAATAAGAGATATCTCCATACCTAATTACATAATCATGAAGAATATCCAGCTGCTCTTGATTTTGCGCAACCCTTTCAATCCCTGAAAAGTCAGCAAGTGAAGCCCCAATGTGCTGTGCTGCAACCTCAATCAGTGCCTTAGCTGCTGCAAAAGCCTCATCTGCCCTGTGACTTCTACGCAGTTCTTCTCCTACATAAGGATGCATAAGGCCTGAGGCTGCCCCGGAAGCACCGCTACCTATTGCCTCTTGATCAAATAGAGTCACCTCAATGGAGGCCGACATCTGCAGATAGTAAGAAAGAGCAACACCTGCGAGTCCACCTCCAACAATTGCGATTCTCATTTGATAGACCCTCCAATAGATCGGTTAGCTAATCAAAATATAGCTAGGCGCTAGACCCTCTATAAAGACCTGAAAATAGCTTTAGTATGCGATGTAAAGCAAAATCCACCTTATTCAACGAGCTTTGAGCAGAAGCCAAATAATACGCACCTTTATAGACTATCTGCTCTGTGTGCATCCATGACCTATATAGTCCTACATCAGGCAGATACTTATCCAAATTAAAATACCACAAAACTCGATTTCTTTTTACAAATACGTCTGCTAAATATGACTCTTTTTCGAGCATCCTCCCTTTTAAAAGAATTAATGATTCATCCGCACCCCCCACACCTCTTATATAAAAAAGAATTACCCTTATTTCTCATTAATAATCAGGATGTTATAAAGAAAAATTCCCTAAAAAAATAAGAATCTATAGTTTGCGTTTTTTTAAAAAGATCAATGGGGGGGGGGTAGAAAGAATTAAAAAAGACACGTTGGTAAGACGTGCCTTTTTCATTCTTAGATCAGTGAATTACTTTTTACTTAAATCGGCAATTTCATTTAGATTTCTTTCGAGTTCAGATTTTAAAACGAAAAACTCAGATGCAAATTTTGTTTTTTCGTTCATGTCTTTTGTCTCAATAAATCTTCCTTGCATATCCATCATATTCCCTTGGATAAGGATATTATGAGACTGAAGATCTTGAATTCGTTTAAGACGGTCTTCGTTTCTTAAATAAATCTCAAGAATTTCACCGGTATTTCTAGCAACAATGATTTTTTTATGCTCGATCTCGGCTAAACTAACTAACGGATCTGTGCAATCAATTAATTCTTCTCCTTTAGACGTAATTTCTCGTTGTAAATGGTCATTTTCTTCTTCAAGTTCTCTGACGCGTTGAACGCTGCTTCCTTGGAGATTTAAACGATCATTTCCAGCATAAAATTGAGCTCTTTCTAGACTCATAAAAGTTTTCGAGCTTTCTACTCGAGAGCTTTTTGCTCTTGAGAGAACAGCTTCCATTTCTCTTGCAATTTCATCTTGTCTTAAGGAACTAACGATCGGTGCTTTTACGTGTACTTTCCGTACTGCTTTTTTAGGGCTAGTATCGGCATCTGCATTTTGAATAATTCGTCCAGACATTTTATTTTTCCTCCATTAAAATTTTGACGGGTTCATCGAGAGTAAGGTTTAATTACTTGTATTCACTTACCTGTTAATTTCATTTTATTAATATTAATTTTGTTTGTCAATTCTATTTTAAATTAAAAAGTATTGATTAATACTAAGTGGTTTAAGCAATATAAATAAAATTAATATAAAAACTTAATTAAATAATAAATGGAAAATTCAAATGCCAATGAGATCCAAAAAACTAATTAATAATTACAATTTTGAATCTATTTAAATATCTGAGACATTATAGGATGAATACTAATAAGGGGGGGTAATGGAACTCTTTTTAAACACTTCTTTAAAAGGGATTGAGTGAACGATAAGGCTCTGACTGGAATGAAGTTAAAAGTCTAACTCGATCCCAAAGCGCCATCCCATAAGACTCAAAGAGGATGGATTATCTAGTGAAGCAGCAGAGCTTTTGGTGAACTGCATTTGATTTAGGATATAATTATATTCATACCCCATCTTCAAAGCAAAGCGATACTTTTGATCTGCAAATCGAAGATCATATTTTAACCCGCAAGAAAGATCTACAAGGGTGAGCAGAGTCTGGGAACGATCCACCTGATTTAAAGGATCTACCTCTCCTGCGGAATCAGAGTTTACGGCAGGTATATCCCAAACACGAGATAAAACACTGAAGGCCCCATCCCCAAATAAACTAAACCCCTTATAGATTTCCCATATAGAATCACAGCCGATCCTAGCTCCTGCTCCAAAAAAATGATTGGTTTCATCTTCTTCTTCCATTCGACTACTTGCATAATGCTGTACAATCCAAGCCCCACGAAGTCCGAAATGAGGACGCAGACTCATCTGAGGAAATAAACTTAAATCTCGACCAACTTCTATATCAGACATCTGTACATCCATCCTCCAGATAGCAGTAGCATCTTCTAAGGACTGGATTCCCACAGCCTCCCCTGCTGAACCATTCAAACCAATTGGAGGATCTTCTAAGAGATGCTCTACCTTGCTACGTGCATGACTATAGCTACCTTCTAAATTCCAACCATCATCATCTAGGGGATAAGAAAAACCAAACTTTTCTCCAAAGTTGCCGTTTAATTTCAGATTTTTAACCTCATTGTTTTCTTCAGAACCCCCAGCAGAATGTTTCATAAGAAACCCAAGACTTGTTTGCCTTCCTTTCCAAAGCAAAAGTTCGATGTCAGAAAATAAGGCATCAGAATTCGGCAGTTCAGTAGATATAACCACCAGTCCTTCGTTTGCATATTCAATTTCAGCCCCCTCATTCCAAGCTATCTCTGATGAAAAATCAATATAGTTACTTAAGACAATATCGGGGTATTGCCCATCTAATTCATCAGACACTAGAAAAACAGGGAATATAAAACAGACTGAAAAAAACCACCTGGATGAAATAAAGATCATCTAAAAAATTATACCCAATAAAAAATCAAATAAATATATTTAATAATTACAATGAAATTAAAACAAAGTCAATTAAATAATTTGATTCTAATCAAATAAAACAATCTAGATATTAAATAAAATCATAAAAACCGATCTTTAAATAAGTATTTTGGACGAACAATAGGAGTTCCTTTACCCGATCTTGCTAAAGTTCTTTCATAAACAATCTGAATAGCAATACCAATTGATCGGGACATCCCAAATAATACAGTATAATATTCAGGATAGCTGAAACCAGCGGCTGTTAAAAGGGAACCTGAAACGGCATCCACATTGGGGTAGGGACAAGTAATTTTAGGGTTTTCAGATAAAACCTTCACGCCTGCCTTGCGCAATAGCAAAGCCATCTTCACTAAAGGATGATCAGGAAAGTGTTTCTGGACGTAGTTATACTCAACAGTAGCTCTTGGATCCTCTACTCTAAGGACGGCATGACCGAAGCCAAAGATCAACTGCCCTGTATCCAACCGATGTCGAATCGCTTCTTCTACCTGTTTTTCACTAGCATGCTCACCTACTTCAGAAACCATGGTCTGTACAAAATCTAAGCAATCTTGGTTGGCTTTACCATGTTTTGGTCCAGCAAGAGCGCACATGGCTGAACAGATAGAGCCATAAAGATCCTCGAGACCCGAGGCGACAGCCTTACCTACAAAGGTCGATAAATTTCCCCCTCCATGATCCAAATGTAAAATCAAAAAGAGGCGAAAGGCCTCGATTAATTCTTCTTGATTTACCCCAGGAACTTTAAGCATATGGATGAAGTTCTCGATATAGCCTAAATCACTTTTCGGAAGAGGCGTAACCCCCCAACCAGCATGATAATTGATCACTAATGCAACTAAATGAGGTAGTTTAGCAATCAGATTTAAACAGTCCTTCTTATAATCATTTTTAGCTTCATAGATCCCAGCGATTAAAAGTGCTGCGGAAAATAATTTCATCGGATGTCCAGTTCTTGGCAGCTTCTGGATGTGATTAATTGCTTCAGCAGATAACGAGGCTGTTTTTTGCATCTCGTGAAAAAATGCATGAACCTCTGATACAGATCCCATACGACCAAAGTAAAGAAGATAGATCACCTCTTCTGGAGTTTGATTTACAAGTTCTGAAACTGGCTTACCTCCATAGAATAGCCCTTTCATTGGATCTACATGGGAGGTAGTACAATAACCACAGGGAAATCCACGCAACCCTGTTTCTAGATGCTCTTTAGTAATCTGGAATAATACATCATCTGCCATGAAACACCTGTTTAATGCAATAAATGTTGGATAAGATTT
>CAMCLJ010000031.1 GCA_945875745.1 Chlamydia trachomatis | reverse complement strand
ATCACGAAAGAAATCAAGGAGCTATTGTTGTTGTCGACGACATCGGAAGGTATATAGGAGACTGGCGCAATATCGATGTGGAGGGAGTCCAGCAGGTTGTTATGCACCTTATTGGATCTCTTAGATGGCTTGAGAGTTATTTACATATTCAGATGACTGCTTTATTTGCCAAGTTGAATTTAACAAGTGGTGATGTTGCCTCTTTTTCTCAAGATGTATTTGGGATGAAGCTTATTGATTGTGATCTACTCAAAGAGCTTTCTTTAAAACAACAAAAGAATCTAGATGCTTATTTAGTCAAAGTTTTAGATCTTGAGACGGGCCTGAAATCTACATATAATCAACTCGCTGATGCTTTCGACAAGCTCTCTGTTCCAGGTTTAAAAGAGTTCATCGATTTATTTGACACTTTGTCCGCCTCTTCTCTTTTTGATAAGCAAGGGGCGATTAAAGAGGATCGTTCAGCGATCTTTTTGCATCTTGAAAAGATCATGCGAGCCCTTCAAAAAGCCCTAGGCTCAGTTAAAAATTACGTATGCACTTTATCTGGCGCCCTAGATATTAAGCGTCATGTATTAGGGCATGTTCCTCACGTGATTAGTTACCGGGCTGAGGTTGAAGAGATTCGTAGTAAAATGGCAATCTATCCCTACCTTACTGTCACCGCCTCAGATGATACCGGCAGTCAGTGGCCATTAGGAGTAATTCATGCTCTTGATATGCAAAAGTCCATTTTAGGGACTGTATCATTACGAGATTTTTGTAATCGGGAAGAGACGAAAATTCCTAGTTATTTTGAAGTAATCTCTGTTATCGATCATCATAAAACTTCGTTATCCACCCTTTCGGCTCCTAATGCCATTATTTCTGATCAACAATCTTCGAATGCTCTGGTGGCAGAAAAAGCTTTTGAAATCAATGATGCCTATGGTTTAGGTGGTCAGCCAAGGGTCGTACTTTCTCAAGGTGTTGCTTCTTTAGACGAAAACTTAGATCCTTTAGCAAGCAAAAGGGTCTTGCGACGCCTTCTTCAAAAGCAGATTGTAAGTCTCAGCTGCCCTGATTATTTTATCGATCCTAAAAGGGAGTATCTTGAATACCTCCATTTTCTTTATGCGATCTTAGATGATACAGATCTATTATCAAAAGTCTCTTACCGTGATTTAGATTGCATTGCATCGCTACTTAATCGGATGAAATCGATTGTGGTAGGTAAAGAAACTGAGATCATCGCTTTTGATGGTATCCCTCAAGGACCTTCTTTTGTAGCTCAAGCTGCCCGTCGTATTTTGCAAAATCGGGATATGTATTCCTTGTATAGTAAGATGTATCACTTGAAAGAAGAAAGTGTGGAGCAGAATCTGCGCCTTGCTTTTAAAGGTGAAGTCTCAAGTATTTTTGCAGATACAAAAGAACAGAATGGGTGCAGCCGTGTAGGTCAAACTAAAATGTTTGTCAAAAACTACCCCACCTTCTTGAGATACTCCGCGGAAATCAGAGCTCTTTGGTATGCTGATGCAAAACGTTTTTATAGTGAACGACAAGAATGTGACTTGCATATGCATATGATCAGCACGGTACCAGGTGCTGAAGAAGTATTCCAAGGATTAGACGGTAAGTATACTCATAAAGATGAGCTATGGCTTTGGATCCCTTCTACAGAGCAGGCAATTGAACATCTAAAGACGTTCTTGCATGCTTTTAAGCAGGTGTCTGCATTCCTAGGTAATGAATTAGATGTTGCGTTTTTAGGGGATAATAGCAAAGTTCTTGATCAGATTTTTGATGAGAGCTTTATTTCGATACCAAGAAGAGTGGAATCTACTCAAAGCAAGATTTCTATTCCAGTTGCCGTTATCAGATATAATGCAGGGACGTTAAACTCACGTAAGGCGATGATATCGCCTTACTTGCCAAAGATTGTAATCTAAGAGACCTTATTCTTCGTCTGCAGGGATCTCTACTTTCTTATCATCTTCAATGATTTCTAAATTCACTCGAAGACCGTTACGACTTGCAACTGACATCAGTAGTGTTCGGATAGCGTTGATCGTTTTGCCTTTCTTACCAATGATTTTGCCGATATCAGATTTTTCTACAGCGAGTTCTATAATGAGGGTATGGGTTCCACCAACTTCATTAATCCTTACTTTATCAGGGTAGTCCACAAGATTTTTGACGATGTATTCAACAAATTCTTTCATTTTTCGGTCCTTATTTGCATTCAGATACGTAGCTTCACTGGCAATAGATGTAGTAAACATTCTAAAATTTAGAATAGCCGATATAAGGAAATATATCTAGGGGCAAATAAGAAAAAATCTTTTAAAAACAATTGTTTTGTTAGCAAGGATTCGCCCAGAAGGGATTCATTTCTGTAGGTAGGGGCGCTTGAAGATCCATTTCTTTTCCAGAAATAGGGTGATTGAACATTACCTTTGCAGCATGCAAGAGTTGTCTTTTTGTGTTATATTTTTTATTCGCACTCTCACTGCCATAAATTACATCACCAAGTACTGGTGTTTTTAGGTGTTTAAGATGGACTCGGATTTGATGTGTACGTCCCGTAATAAGTCCGATTTCAACGCAAGACAGGGTCTGCCCTTTTTTGAGCACTCGAATATCACTGATGGCTTCTTTACCTGTTTCATCTACCGTCATTTCTTGCCTTCGAACCCCATGGCGTTTCATAGGGGCAGAAAGTCTTCCTTCTTTAGGAGAGCCTACTGCAACTGCAAAATAAGTTTTGTGTATTTTTCTTTGACTGAATAGTTCAACCAATCCCCTATGGGCATCGGTTGTTTTTGCAGCTAGTAAAATGCCTGAAGTGTCTTTATCTAGCCGGTGGACTATTCCAGGTCTTATTGGGTCTTTGCCTGTAGTAGTAAGATTTTTACAATGAAATAACAAAGCATTTACAAAAGTAGAGTGGGGGTGACCTGGTGCTGGGTGAACAACCATTCCTGCTGGTTTATTAACCACAATCAGATGCTCGTCTTCATATAAGATATCAAGAGGAATATCCTGCGGCTCGAGTTGAATTTCTGGTGGCAGGGTAAAACAGATCTCTATTTCATCTCCTAAATCTGGTTTTTCCCTTTTTTTTACCGGGATCCCACAGACTAAAACGCTACCTTGTTCGATTAGGTTCTGAAAGTATGTGCGAGAAAACTGTGGGAATCTTAAGGCTAGAAGGAGATCTAAACGGATCCCTTTTTCTTCTTCTTGGACAAAAATAGCTTCTGTAGGTGGCATAGTTCTTATAAAATATAGAATATAATTGTAAGTATTATACCGGTCATCCTCTTTAACAGGCAAAATAAAAAAGAGTAATTATGAGCCTAATTAGAGGGTCTTATTATTGGTCTGGGTCTTCCCCTTCAATAACTTTTTTGAGTTTTTTCTGTGTTTCGTGGGCTTTTTCTGTGTCTTTTTTTATTGCATAGACTATTGAGCTTGTTAATGTTTGAAGAAATTGCCGAAACTCAGCCTTTGTGGTTCCAGGTGGCAAGACCGATGCCCATGGGCCCTCGACTAAATCTTCATCATTTCCTCCAGATACAGCGGGTGAAGACTCATTGAGGTTGGAGCTTCTAAGGGTTTCTAGCTGGTCGGGAGAGAGATTCATATTTTTTTTTGCATCAGGAAAATTTGAGGCAGGATTGGTGCTAGATTCTTTAGGTTGATGTTGGGGTTGTGAATGCGGATTGACCGGATCTGTCATGGATAAAGCCTTAAAAGATAAATATGTATATATATTATTTGTAATTGATCAGAATATATTATTCAATAAAGGGAATTTTGGAAAGTATTATAAAGAGACGGCAGTACAATTTCAAAGTTCTTATTTTCAGAGGATACGCAATGTTTTTGAATTAAGGAGGGCAGTAGGCTCAGTTGTGTATGAACCATTATTAAAAATAGATGAAAAAAGTGATTTTTTTATCTATTCCACCCTTTTAAAGATTAAGGGTGGAATAAAAAGCAGATGAGCAATTAGGAGGGGATCCTGATTTCAAGGGCTAGCTTTTGCATGATCCAATTCCTTGTTAATTTCCCAGATGCATCGTATATAGTTAAGTCACTCTTTTGTATTTCCGATCTGACAATCTTTTTTTGTCAGCAATCGGTAAGCCTATCAAAATGTCACCTGTCCGTTCCTGACTCGAAACGCTAGCTGCTTCATCGCTCTATCGTTTTGTAGTCTTCTAGATGCTTGGTGTATAGCTGCGTCACTATTTTTTATTGCTGCTTTGACAATCTCTTCATTATTTTGTTGCGTCTTGTCGGCATATTCTAAAGCCATCCCGTCCTGTTGTACCGCAGCAGAAACGATCTTTTTATCAGTCTTTAGTGCATCAGAAGCGTACTCCAAAACTAATCCGTCATTGGTTACCGCGGCGAGCACGATGTCTGTATTTTCCTGTAGTTTTTTACAGGCATAAAGAATTAGCGTGTACCCTAAGGATTCAGTATATATTTTGTACTAAGCATTAGACTATCTCTATTTTTCGGATCATCAGATGATAAATAAAATACCACGCAGGGCGCGTGGTCTTGGTAAAAGAAAAGGAATGATTCTCACTCAAAGAGCATGTTTCAAATCGTTAACGCTGAGGTGGTGCGTCGGCATCGGAGCAGGGGGCCTCGTTTGCGAAAGAGTCCATCGGGCTATTGTTATCGGTAGCGGGACCTTGGTATGGATTGTTTAGTATCTGGTTTTTCATGGCTTCATTCTCAGATTGTGTATGGCACGAGGTATACTGATAATTTGCAGTGTTCATTGCGCTTGATATACTATTGATGTCCATTTTTTATTACCTTTTATTATTGTTTCTAATTACCCTATAGCTTTATTTTACCTGTAAATCATTAATTTGTCAAGTTTATCAAGTATTTTATTTAGGTTGCTAGGTGTTGATTATGAGTCGGATACGCATAGAGCAATCAAGTGCTCAAAGAGATTTTTTTGCATTATTCCAAGAAGATGGATCTATTTGGAAGGTGCTTCATAAGTCTTTGTATCAGAAGATTTTAAGAGATTTCCTTCAACACCTTTCATTTGAAGAGTTTAAGGAAAAATTCAGCTTAAAAGAATCCGGCTATGCCCGCTCTTGCGCTTTAGAGCTCCTTTCTAAACGCTCCTGCTTTACTATTGAGCTTAAAGAGGCCCTGTTAAAGAAGGGATTTAGTATCGACAGTGTAGGGCAGGCTCTGTCTTACACACAAAAAATGGGTTTTTTGTGTGATAAAACCCGGCTCTCTTTTATCTTAGAAAAGCTCATCCGAAAGGGTAAGGGTAAGCATATGATTATCGCCTACCTTTCAAGATATCACTTTGATCGGGAAACAATTGAAGAGGCCCTTGAATCCCTTGCTTTTAAGCCCAGGGAAGAAATTGAAAGGCTCATTGAGAAGAAAATCGGTAACACCTTCTTAGATGACCCTAAGAAGAAAGCAAAGATCATTCTTTTTTTGCAGAGGAAAGGGTTTGCTCTTGAAGAGATTTTAGATGTAATTCGGATGAGATCATAAATCGTGGTTTTGAAATAATTGCCACCTCCTTTATAAGGGACCTGTATAGGTTAAAATGGGGAGCCGAGTGCTATGCGCGTTGGTGTTTTAGGAATTAATTATAAATCATCGGATCTTAAGGTGCGCGAGCTACTTGCAAAAACAGCTCAAGCACACGTTATGGCTCAGTACTGGAGTCTGCGTAGTTTTAAATACGTCCTTCTTTCTACCTGTAATCGAACAGAAATCTATTTTAGTGCCGACGATTTAGCCTCGGCACATACCGAGTTGATCCATCTTTTAAGACAGGATGTCGATCTCTCGTTTGAGCACGCCCTATATTCATATTTTGGTAGTGAATGCTACAGCCACCTAGCTAAGGTCACTGCAGGTTTTGACAGTGTGATCTTTGGAGAGGCTGAAATTCAAAATCAAGTCAAGAAAGCCTATGAAAGTGCTTGTCAGTACCAGAGGCTGCCTTCTTGCATGCATTATATGTTCCAAAAGGCTTTAAAAGTTGCTAAACAAATACGCTCAGAGTTTCATCTGCCAAGCAACCGAGCATCGTTGCAAGGGATTGTCTTTGATTTAACAAAAGCTTTTTTCCCAGCCCTTACACCCTCTATTTTATTTATCGGTAACTCAGAAATTAATCGGCTAGTCCTTTCTTACCTGAATACTAAAGGGATTCACACCCTACATTTAGCTACTAGGGCGATTGGATCGGCAAAATCCTTAGAAGAGAAGATGGGCGTCCGTATACTTCCATGGGAGCAGATTGATTCTTGGACCTCTTATGATATGGTCATCTGTGGTACAAACTATGCACAATTTTTACTTAAAAAAGGGGATGTTTCCACTTTCACTGAGCCTGGATCGATTATTCCGACTTCACTGATTATCGATCTGAGTATGCCAAGAAGTGTTGATCCTCAATTATCCAAGCATCCACATATCAGTTTATTTAACATTGAAGAAATCAATGCATTTGTCGACCAAAAACATAAAATGGATGAATCTGAAAAAGAAAGGATGAGCCTTGTTTTGCAAAAAGCAATTAATGCGCAGCTTCTTTTGTATCATAACAAACGTAATAAGGTCGTTGAATGGGCTCTTATATAAAATTATTGTGGATTCTGATTCTTCCTTTTTGTCTGTTTGCGAAAACAAGTCAGGCGCCATCTGTGGATAAACAAAATATAGAGCAAGGCCCCCTTCTTTTCGGTAGTTATTTTGCTACAGGGCCGACTGTTTCTGTTGAACAGACGGTCCCTGGAAATGCATATATATGTGCTGGACAGGCCCTCATTAGTGGTGTCATTGAAGGAGACTTATTATTAGCCTGTGGAGGTGCAGAGATTTCAGGTGTTGTCAAAGGCAGTGTTCTTGTTATAGGGGGACAGGTCAGTATCTCTGGGTCTGTTGGTAAGCATGTCACGGTTATGGCAGGCAATATCCAGTGTTTAACCCCATCACATATTCAAGGAAAGCTTGTTGCCGCCTCTGCTAATGCAGAGCTCTTCGGAGAGATAAATGGTTCGGTAAGCCTTTGGGTTTCTCATGTACAAATTGGAGGAACTATTCACAGCAACGTCTCAGCTGTGGTAGATGATATTGAAATCACCTCGAGCGCCTCAATTGATGGTTCTGTAAATTATGATGCAGAGGAGTCAGGGATTATTGATCCCCAAGCTCGGATTGATGGCCCTCTCAAGTACCATCCGTCCATGCTTTCCCATCTCTTTCAGGCACACACGGTCCCTAAATTGCTTTTAGGATTAAACGTATTTGGTTTTTTCATGCATTTGGTATTTAACTTTTTGCTTGGCTGGATTCTTATTTACCTATTCCCTCATAAACTACAGATGACTATTTCTATGCTAGAGCATCAAAAGGGGTTATGTTTAGGTTATGGGGTCATAGCTATAGTTCTGGCGCCAATTATCTGTTTAGCTTTTTTTATTACCATCATAGGAGCCCCCTTAGCTCTTGCGTTAGTGACATTCAATATATTTGGGTTTTATATCGCAAGGCTGATTGTGATTTTATGGCTAGCAGATAAGGTTGTAAAAAGGTTTCATATTCATCACCGAAGACTTTTACCGTTTTTATTTGGAATCATTGTCTACGACTTCATTACCTTGATCCCATTTATAGGAAGTATTGCCGGTTTGCTTTCGGTATTATTTGGAGTGGGAGCTGTTGTACTAGCCCAAAAAGATCGTCATGTCTTTTTGCCCGAGAGCAAAAGGACATGACAGGGTCATAGATTTAGAATTCAGCATGGCCTGGGTATCTAGGGAAGGGGATGACATCTCGAATATTTTCCATCCCTGTAGCGAATTGAATGAGCCTTTCAAAACCAGCTCCAAATCCTGCGTGAGGAACCGAACCATATTGTCTAAGCTGGAGATACCAAGAGTAATCTTTAGGGTCTAATCTAAATTCCCGGATTCTGTGTTCTAAGATATCCGCCTGGTCTTCCCGTTGACTGCCCCCGATAAGCTCACCAATTTTAGGCACCAAAACATCCATAGCTGCCACAGTTTTTTTGTCTTCATTCATTTTCATATAGAAGGCTTTAATTTCTTTTGGATAGTCAGTTAGAATCACAGGCTTTTTACAATATTCTTCAGCAAGGTATCGTTCATGTTCAGACTGTAGATCACATCCCCAGCTGACAGGAAAGTCAAACTTTTTATTTGATTGAATAAGAATATCGACAGCCTCTGTATAGGTGAGATGGGCGAAGGGAATCTCAGCTACTTGTCGCAGGCGACTGAGAAGCCCTGGTTCTACAAACTGATCAAAGAATGCTAAATCCTCAGCACAATGCTGTAAAATATAGCGGATCGTATATTTCAGATACCCTTCAGCACATTCCATATCATCTTGTAGATTTGCAAATGCCATTTCAGGCTCGATCATCCAAAATTCAGCTAGATGGCGAGAGGTATTAGAGTTTTCTGCTCGAAAGGTCGGTCCAAATGTATATACATCTGACATAGCACATGCCAGGGTTTCTGCATTCAGTTGCCCAGAAACTGTCAGATAGGCAGGCTTTTGAAAGAAGTCCTTTGCAAAGTCTACTGTTCCATCAATATGGCGGGGTAATTTATTGACATCCATTGTTGTAACAAGAAACTGAGCGCCAGCACCTTCACAGTCTGAGGTAGTAATAATTGGTGTCTGTACATATAAGAAGCCACGGCTTTGAAAAAACTGATGGGTTGCAAAACTCAATGCATTCCGTACACGCAAGACAGCCCCTTGTGTATTGGTTCTGGGACGCAGGTGGGCGATTGTGCGCAAAAACTCAAAAGAATGTCTCTTTTTTTGTAGGGGGTAGTCCTCAGCGCTACACTGTCCATAGATAGTAATGTTTTTTGCTTGGACCTCAAACTGCTGTTTATGCCCCTCAGGACTGGCTACTAGGATCCCCTCGACTCGGACAGAACATCCTGTTGTTACCTGGGTTATGATCTTTTCATAAGAGGGAACATCTTGCGATACTACGACCTGGATACCAGATAAAGTAGATCCATCGTTTAGCTCGATAAAGGCAAATGTTTTTTGATTGCGAATGGTTCTTACCCATCCGCAAAGAGTAATAGATTCGTTAACGAGGTTTGGTGGGATCTCTTTAATTTTAATTTTTTTCATATACTCTTCTATGGTTTGTGCGCAAATTTTCTTAGCATGGCGATCTCTTTTTTCCAAAGGGAGGGGCCATCGGGTGTTTCTAAGTATTTAGGGATATCTCGCGTGGCAGGATGACGCATCAGAGCTTCAAAGCACTCGATGCCGATTTCCCCATCTCCTAGTGGTGCATGCCGGTCTCTGCGAGAGGCAAACGGTTTTAGGGAATCATTCACATGGAATGCGTTTAGGTTTTCTAAACCCACTATCCGATCGAATTCTTTGATCGTGTGGTTTAGTGTAGCCTCTGTCCGGATATCATAGCCGGCTGCAAAGATATGGCAGGTGTCGATACAGACTCCAATGGGCAGATGGTTTTGAGTCCTTTCAATGATGTAATCTAAATGCTCAAAACGATATCCCACACTCGAGCCTTGGCCAGCGGTGGCCTCGAGTAGAATGCGGGTATTGCCTTTTGCAATTTCTTTTTCTAAAGAAAGCAGGCTTTCTACGATAGTATCTAAACACTCTTCTTCAGAAGATTCTAAAGCTGATCCTGGATGAAAATTTAAAAAAGACAGCTCTAGCATATGACACCGCCTGAGTTCTTCGGTAAATGCGGCTCTACTTTTAGCAAGACCTTCAGGATCTGGAGACCCTAAGTTGATTAAATAGCTATCATGACTCATGATTTTTTGGATATTAAGCTGTTGCTGAAGCTCTTTAAATTCGGCTGCTTCAATCTCTTCTACCGGCTTATTATTCCAACGTTTTTGATTGCGTGTGAAGAGCTGGATGGTCGTAGCACCGATGTCCGCCCCTTCGAGTAAAGCATTTTTTAAGCCACCAGCTGTTGAGGTGTGCGCGCCAATGAGTAGATCTTTTGGATGCGGATGTTTCATGACAAAAATCTCTGTTTTACAAAACAGGGATTTTAGGAGATACTATAGATCTTTACAAGATACAATCTTTTTCTCGGAGACCTAGACCTTATGGATAATGATTCGACAAAGACTCTTTCCCGCTCATCTCTTTCTTTTTTATCTGGCACTTTAATTAGTCGCCTAACAGGGGGGATTCGGGATATGGCTATGGCGTTTTGTTTTGGTAGTAGTAGCGCCCTTGCAGCTTTTATGGTTGCCTATCGGTTTGCAAGTCTTGCAAGACGCCTTTTTGGAGAAAGTCCGATTGCATCTGGGTTTGTTCCTCATTTTGAAGATCTTAAAACTCAGTCCGCCCAAACAGCTGCTAGGTTTTTTCGAGATACTTTACTGATGCTGGTATTTTTTCTTCTTTTAGTTATTGGACTTACTGAAGTGGTGTTATGGATAGTGTACCAATATGCTCCTCTGGAGGAGTCTACAAAAGAGGTTTTATACCTTTGCCTCATTATGCTTCCCGGGGTTCTTTTTATTTGTTTATTTGGTTTAAGTAGCGCCCTATTGCAATGTGAAAAAATGTTTTTTCTATCAGGCCTGGCTCCTGTGGCATTTAATATCGTCTGGATTGTAGCTGTTTTTTATTTTAGACATTTTGCTGCATCTGATGCCGCTGTAGGGCTGTCTCTTTCGATGCTGATAGCCTTTTTTTGCCACTGGGCAATCCTTTTGCCGAAAATTCTAAAATATATAACCAGCTCCCTTCCGATAAAAAAGATCTTGTCTGGACCGTTTTTTACAGAAGATGTCAAGAAGATGATCAAACCATTTTTTTTAGGGACCTTAGGGGTTGGCGCAGTCCAAATTAATAGCGTCTTTGATGCTCTTTTTGCAAGGTATGCCTCCTTAGAGGGTCCGGCGTATCTATGGTATGCCATACGGATACAGCAGGTGCCGGTGGGTATTTTTGGTGTGGCTATGGCCTCCGCCCTTCTACCACTTCTTTCTAAGGCAGCAACCCTACAAGATGGGGCTGAGTATAAACGGTGCCTTATCTATGGAATGAAAAAAAGTGGTAGTCTCCTTGTGCCTTCTGCGATCGGTTTATTTGTTTTAGGATGCTCTGGTGTGAATCTCGTCTATTGCAGGGGGGGCTTTACGTCTGTTGCCACCTCTGAAACAGTCCTTTGTCTTTGGGGGTATGCAATAGGTCTGCTTCCATCGGTTGGGGTGATGCTGCTAGCGCCTGCTTTTTACGCACAAAAAAAGTTTCGGACTCCGACGCTCGCAGCTACGATATCAGTCTTTTTTAATATCCTTTTAAACTACCTGTTTGTGACCCATTGGGGATGGGGGGCTTTGAGCATAGCTCTTTCTACAAGTATAGCTGCCTTCATAAATTTCTTTGCTCTGTCCTTTCCTTTGCGTAAGGATATCGGTCCTTTCTTATCAGAGGTTTTAAGGTCTAGTGTTGGAACCATTGCTTGTACTTTTGCAGCCGGTATTACAACCTTTTGTATTGGGTATTTTTTTATGAGCGATCCAACGCTTTCTTTATTGCAAGGACAGACCGATCTTGTTTTTGCAAGAAACTTAAGTAGTCAGCTCCTTACCATGTTGGTTTTAACAGGATTTTTTTTACTTACCCTTTTTTCTTACGCATGGATAGGTAATGTTGAGGATCTTCTTAACTTGATCAAAATAAAAAAACGGGTAGTTCAAAACCCACTATAAAAGAGGTCATATGCTATTTGTTTTAGGTTGTGGGTATATAGGTAGCTGCTTTCTAGAGCACAGGAGAGCTGTTTACAGAGATTGTATCGCCTCTACCACAACTGAAAGTAAAGTCGCCTCTCTGCAATCTTTAGCCTCTGAGGTGGTTGTCCTCAATGGTCATGATCCGATAGCGCTGGAACAAGTGATCGATCGCGTTGATGTGATTGCGATTTTTTTAGCGCCAGCATCTCATTCTGAATATGAACAAGTGTATCTCAACACAGCAAAGACACTGCTGCCTATTTTACAAAAAAGACAAAGGCCTCTGTATCTACTCTACACTAGCAGTACCTTTGTATACGAAGGTTGCAAAAGTAGTCCCGTATCTGAAAAGACACTCATTGCCACCAGCCACCCCAAGGGAAGAGTTCTTGTTGATACAGAAAACATCTATCTGTCTTGTAACAATCCTTTGGTCTCTACCTGCATCCTTAGGTTAGCAGGTATTTACGGTCCAGATAGAGACCTATCTGATAGGGCCCGTTGGATGGCTGGCAGGTTCCTTTCTGGATCGGGTTTAGAACCGACCAATCATGTCCACAGAGATGATGTGGTCCGTGCTGCCTGGTTTTGTATAGAAAACAAGCTCACAGGGATTTTTAACGTCGTCTCAGATGCCCATCCAACACGTAAAGAGTTATACGAAGGGTTGTGTCAAAAGCTAAGCATAGAGATCCCTGTTTGGGATCCAACCAAACAAGCAGAGCATGGATGTGGGGTGGTTGTGTGTAGTCATAAGATTAAAGAAATGGGATTTGTTTTTTCTTATCTGACATTAATTGCCGGTTGAAATCGAATTTTCAAAAAAATGGATCTTGTGTGGTCTGTATTAAAAATACAGATACAAATCAGCAGAGTATGTTATAAATTTTTTCGATTATCAATACATTTTACTGATGTCGAACTTAATGATAACTCAAAGAGCTAAAATATGATCGGTTTTAATATGCGGCATTTGCTTTGTATCACAACGCTGCCTTGCTTTGCTACATCTATTTTAAACTCTTTTAAATACTTTATCTGCATATTGCTGACTCCTTTAGTTTAGCGAAAAGCGACAACTAAGCTGGCAAAGGGGGAAATGCTATGGTAGACCGCTGACACTCAGGGTTGAGTTCTTAGCAAGCAGTACTATTGATACAAAGCGCCCCAAAACCAATGCTATACTTCCGCAAATTCCCATATTGACATCACCAAAAAAATATAAACTTAACGCGAAACCTATCACAACAGAAAACTCGGCAATTGTCGCTATGGTGAAAATTCTGGTTTTCTCACTGCAAATATGGAGGCTTCTTTGCCAGATTACTATAAAAGTCGTGAGTGGGTATAAAAATAAGATGCATAATAATTGGTTGATATAGGAAAAAGAGTTCGTTGGTATATTGATAAGTTTAAAAAAATAATAAGCTGTAATGGGAATAACTAAAGTGATAAGTAGTGCTACAGTTATAATGGCAGCTATATATATAAAGTATTCTCTAATTTTATGCAGATGAATAGAGAATTTTTTTAGAAATAAAACCAGGACTTCTTGTAATGACATTGCAACATTTTTAAATGGTGATATGATGAAGAAAGCTAATTGAAAACTCAATAATTCATAGGAATTTCCATTAAATAAGATCATAAAAAATGTTAAAACGGGAAATATGACTAAACTTACTAAACTAGTTAACGATAGTGGATAAAAAAAACGAAAAATTCTTCTATATGATAATAACGATGAATTGGATTTCGGTAAATTTTTAATGTAGTTCCTTGAAAAAAAATGAGTGACTAATGATTCTGCCAATGTAATAAAACCTAAAATACATATAATGGCAAAATCCGGATCTATTTTGTTAGATAAAAATTTCAAATCGATCGTTAAAAAAGCCACTGTCATAATAATGCGTGTAATAGTAATGTATACAATAGTTCTGTAAGAATAATTTGCAAATAGAATTCCTTGAAATATTCTTTTATATCCAATAAAAATCCCAATCAATAAAATTATTAAGCAGAGCTGTCTAATGTGTGCATAACTAATAATTACTTCATTTGATCTACTCGTGAAAATTTCACTAAACAATTTAGATTGTAAAAATAATAAGAACATAATAATTGATGCAGTAGTAGTAGCAACGGAAAATTTTAATACTTTAAT
Organism: Chlamydia trachomatis; assembly: GCA_945875745.1. Lineage (GTDB taxonomy): Bacteria > Chlamydiota > Chlamydiia > Chlamydiales > Rhabdochlamydiaceae > VGMB01. The sequence goes on along the minus strand of CAMCLJ010000031.1, from coordinate 6,735 downwards.
GTAGCTGTGATAATCAGTAATTAATGATATGCTGAGCATATTTAGCATAATTACTGGCGCCTCGACCAAAAATAAAAAGGCGTATGCAATATTAAAGTTTATTATAAATTCGGGCCGTGTATTGTAGTGTAATAGAATAAAGTTAATTATTGTCGGCTCGATAGATAAAATGATCCAATTAATTAATATTGGTGTCCAGGCGATCAAAAATATTTTTATTGAAATATCATTGTCTCTTAACATTTTAAATGCTATTAGGATTTAAAATGATATTTTTTATACTATTTAAGAAATAGCTTACTTCATCATCATTGTTATGATATCCCAGGCTTATTCTGACTGTACCATTTGGATAACTGCCCAGAGATTTGTGGGCAAGCGGAGCACAATGTAGACCGGCTCTTGTTGCAATATTAAATTTACTACTTAAAGTATGGGCTACTGCAGCGGGTGTAAAGTGATTGACTTTGAAAGATAAAATTGAGCTAAAATTTTTTTGTAGAACAAAATCATTTTCTATATTGGTCGGATATAATTTTATTTCGTCGATTTCGGCGAGATTGCCAAGCAACTTGTTCATTAACGGGGATGTTGTTTGTGATAAAGATCCGTGAGCTTTCAAATAATTTATACCTGCTGCTAATCCGATTATGCCTACCGCATTTTGCGTACCGGGTGCAAATTTATCAGGAAGATAATTGGGTTGAAAAATAGCTCCGGCGTGATTTCCTCCACCACCTACAATCACGGCATCAACATCCTCATGATTTTTGATGTATGCGCCGCCGATCCCTACCGGCCCTAGCAAAAATTTATGTCCGGTAAAAAATAGAAAGTCAATGTTGAGATCTTGAAGGTTAATGTCTACAACTCCTGCTGATTGAGTGGCATCAACCCCTATTTTGATATGATTTTCATGAGCAATTTGAGCAATGGTTTTTATATCGGAAATTTTACTTATGATATTGGAAGCGTGTGTAACCATTATCAATTTGGTATTGGGTTGAATCAGAGATTTCAGATCTTGAGTGCGAAGCTCTCCAGTTTCAGAACATTGCCATATACTGGTGGATATTATCCCTTTAGACTCTATTAATTTTATTGGTCTAAAAACTGCATTGTGTTCTAAAGATGAATAAATTACATGATCACCCGATTTTAAAAATCCCAGAAGCACTTGATTGATCGCGTAAGTGGCATTAACGGTAAAAAAGAAATGTTTATATTCAGATTTAGCGCCAAAAAAATCGGCAATAGTTAAGGTAGCATCTTCCACCGCTGCCAGAGCTTTATCACTGAGTGAATGTTGCGAGTGATGTGGTGCGATAGCAATATTAATTAAATATTTGCGCATCGCATCTACTACCGGTAATGGTTTGGGAAATGAGCTAGTAGCGTTATCAAAATAGACAAATTTATGATTGAATTGCATTTTAATCCTCAAATATTTTTAAAAAGGCCTTCTTAGCCAAATCGTATTCAGGATTAAATGTTTGCCAATCCGACCTATCAGGGACATGGGCTGCGGTAGCAATTAAAGTGGCTAAGTAGTGAGGAGGTATTAATTTTACATCGTCCAATATGAAATATTTGCCACCATTTTTATTGCGAAAAAATAGGTAAGATCCATATTTTTCAAATTGCTCTTTAATGCCACTTATATTTGTTGGACAGTATTTTAGATTATCTAAAATGCTATCACTAATATTTAAATCTATTGGCAAAACATGACAATGCATATGTTCACAAATAGCACCCTCTTCAGAGAAGCTTAAGCAGGATCCCGCTCTACCATGTTCATAAAAGATGGGATCTATGTTCATATTTTTCTTAATTTTATTGTGTATGAACGTATGACATGCAACAAATTCTTCAAATAATTCTGGTGGAAGCTCTCCTGTGCACCCATAATGAGCTTTGCTGGCAATCATCATATGACCTAATACGATATATTGTGGATTGGGCATGACCAAAAAATTTGGCGTTTCAAAATAAATTTCAAAGTCTTTTTTTGGTATATCGCAAAAAATACAACGTGTAATTGATTCGTAATCCACTTTTGCATATTTAGAAGTGATTAATGATAGCTCTCTATAATTGACTTTTGGCATGAATTCTATCCTCCAGATTCAGGTGCATCCTTTTAGCAAGAAACAGACCCTTTTTGGGGTTATTCCTATTGTTTCAGATATAGCAAATTCTTTTTTTTGCATATTGAAAATGAATACGATTGGAGTCGCCCCTATAAAATCGGACCGGCTTAGTGTTCTCTAATATATAGGAGTATTAATAGTCGTATGACTGAGTTTAAAGAAAATATTAGCAAAATCACATCTAGTAAAAGACGTAGTAGATAGACTCCAGAAGAAAAAAGATCGATTATTCCAGAAACATATCAGCCAGGCATGACTGTTTCCTGAATAGCCTGTAAATATGGTATATTCCCTATTCAGTTATTTTATTGGAGAAGACTTATGAAAAATGGCGCTCTTACGGTTATAAAGGCTGAAGAAGAGGTTGTGCCTGTTAGTGAATACAAGGCAATGGAAAAGAGAGTACGTGAGCTTGAAAGAGCCCTTGGAAGGGATGGAAGATGTCCGATAAGGGATATTGCTCGGGTGTGAAAAGTCGCTCGATCAAACCTGATCGAGCAGAGTTCTCCAACAGAATCTGCAATTTTAGCATCAACGGAATCAGAAGAATCGCGTGCCGACAAAAGAAGTATATGCCTATTTTGGAGTATCGAAGCAAAGACGGGTAGTGAGAGAAGTTTTGCTTGGCTAAAAAGAAAATGTAGGAGGCTACTGATGCGCTGGGAGCCTTTGCCGGAGGCTTGGGGAGCCTTTGCTACCTTCGGATTGGTGTTTATGTGGCTGCAAAAATTTTATTAGGATAGGTTTATGTTTTTTATTTTGAGTGTTTCTATGAAAAAAAGATATCAGATCTTTTTTGCCTTTTCTATCTTCAAGCTAGCGTCTAATATTTGTCCGGGATGCAAAGGCGCTATTTTATCCCTGGCTTTTGCTACACCTTGGACCTGAGGATCCATTTGTAGGTCCTTAGAAAGATCTTTGAATACAAGGGCGCCCTCTTGCAGTTCTTTGATGGCAAGCGTTTTTTTCCAATTAAAGATCCCTGATCGATCATAGAGTCTTGATACAGCAGCAAGTGTCATGGTTTTTTGAGATGTCTCTCTTAATTCTATAAGGGCTTGTGCATGCGCTGAAGGACTTTGAGACAGAGGGCGTGGTGGGTGTGTAAATAATCGATTCATGAAAGGCTCTATGTATGTGTTTGATCGTGTTCTTATGTATAGAGGATCTTTCCGATTTTCTCTATAAGAATTTCTTATCTATTTGCAATTCAATTCGATTATTGAACTGCAATTCTTAGAGATTATAGATCAGGATTATCTACGCAGTTTCTAGATAAGAATCATTATCAAAAAAAGGGGTTAGATGTTTGCCATATATATATTTAGACGTCAGCATGGGGAGGTTCTGTGTCTTCTCGCTCGTATTCGAGGCGAGGATCCTTAGTAATTCTAAGTAAAATAAGAGCATCGTCGGCTTTACGGATTTTATCTACTTCTTCATCTGAAAGGAATTTGTGGTTTATTGCAGGTTCTTTATTTTTAAGGCTCCATGTGCTAGATAGACATAAAAACTGTGATGGGGATGTATTAGAATAAGTTGCTAGAGTAAATGAAGTGAGATTTGAATAGATATGTCCTTTTTTTTGCATTAATTCTGGATTTTCTTCTATTTCCTGGATCAAGGTTTTTTCGATATAGATGTCTTTATTTGTACCGATTACTAATTTCGTTATGTAGCGATCGCCTCCTCCCACTGTCTTCCCTAAAGTATCGCAATTGGACATAGAATGGTTAACCAGGGGAGTCATTCCTCCTTGGTGGAGCTGATCTATAATTTCCCAAAAATCTTTTAGGTCAACAAGGCTCTCAAGTTGTGCTTGGAGTCTATCAAATAATTGACTCGCTGTATTTATATCGTTACCTTTAGATACATAATAGGGGGTCTCATTGATAATCAGCTGAGTTTTGGCGCTGTCTGAATAGATTCGTGAGAGATCCTTTATCATATCACTGCGGAGTTTAATTTGTTTTGTTCGTATCGATATCCGTTGATCATCAGCCGCAATCATTTTTTCTACTTCTTTATCTGCAAGGAATCTGCCTTTTGTAACAAATGGTATCTCTTCTAAATTACATTCCATCTCTGTGATATAGTAAGTCCCTCTGCTCTTTAGACCTTGGAAGCTTTCAGCGGACAGTGTCGGATTTTGTTTTATTTCTTTTATTAAGATGTGCCCAATAGTTGCTGGTTTTCCTCTTTCTACTGTAAGTGCAGCGTGACTATACGCGCCGAACAATGTTTCCTGACCGTCGCAAAATCGTACGCCCACATGCCTTTCCAGCGACCCAGCTCCAGCTTGTGATAGAAGTGTCATTAATCTGTCAGCATCTTCTTTTGTGACAGATTGTGATATATCATATTTTAGTTGCTCAAACAGTATATCCACATCCCCTTCAGCTGCGAGGTAGTAATCTTTTTCATAGCCCGCGTCCTTATCTATGAATGTAATCCGCCTGGTCGAACTGGTTGCGAATGTCCTTGCAAGATCACGTTTGACAGTATCTAGGTCGGTCTCTACTGTTGTAGGGCCCGCGCTGTGACGTAATGTATGAATATTTTTTTGCATGGCCATTCTACAAGATAGCATATTGAGAGCGAGCTGTAGCCAGTTGGTAATGCTTTGATCGTTTTCTGGGCTTATATCAGCTTGAACTAATGTGAAGACCGATGCCAGGTATTCTTGGCGGTCCATGTATGGTGCTTTATGGTTAATGATATCATTGAGCATTATCGGGAGTGAGCTGTTTATGGATTGGGCCTCATGCAACGAAGTTAGCTTGCTGTAATTTAGCCAGGCCTGTGTTGTTAATGCTGCTAGTATAGCATACGCTTTGTTTTTATCGGGGCAGTCTTCCCCTGTAGAGATAGTTCGGATGGCTGCTTTGCTTTCGGATATCATCTGTTCGAGTGCAGTGTTTTCAGATTGACGAGCTATCTCGCTAATTTCTTGTGTTGAAAGATAGCCGTTACATCCACCCTTTTGGAGGTGGGTTTCAGATATATCCTTTGATGTTACATAACTCGTTATATCTTCGGATTGTAACTGTTCGATCGTTCGCTCGATCATTTGTGATGTCGACTCTGTTGCTTGAGGGGATGCTTTCTGCTCGATCATTTGTGATGTCGACTCTGTTGCTTGAGGGGATGCCTTTAAATCATTACAGACCCACCTAAATAAACAGCCAAAAGCTGCAATGGCTATGGTAAGAGCTGCAGTTTTGATCCAAGGTGCTGCTGAGGTCAGGGCCAAGAGTGCGGCAGGAAAGATTCCGTAAGTGGCAAGTGTAGCACCTTTAAATAACGCTAAACCTAACACTACAACTGCAAGGCCAGCGATGACTATCAAGGCAATTTTAGAGGCTTTAATTGCCGTAGCCTGCCAAGACCTTCTATCGTTCTCCGGATGAGAACATGCTGGTTGTTGAAATAATAAGTTATTGCTATTGAGGGTAATTGACATTGTTGCCTTATATTTATTTGCTTTAATAATAACAAATTAATATTAAGTTTTCATAAAATGTAAGGTTTGATTATTTTAAATTTATTATTTTAAATATCGATCAAGGTTAGGGAATTAAAATGGGTATATAGATCAAAAAAAAGGCAGCTTTTTGCAAAGCTGCCTTTTTAATAAACCTTTTCTTCGTAAAATGCTTAGCTTGAGTGAGCTAAGAATTCACAAATCAGAGGTACGTTGATAGGAAGGGGAAGAGGAATCTGGTCTGTATGCGGAGATGCAATCAGTGTACCAGAAAACTTACTTTCATCCAGTGTTAGGTAAGAAGGGATATCGTTGGCTGTGAGTTCTACGTTATTTTTAATAAGCGGGTTATTTTGTGATTTAGGTTTCACAGAAATTACCATACCAGGTCGTACGTAGAAAGATCTGCGATCCACTTTTTTACCGTTAACAAAGATGTGTCCATGTGACACAAGCTGTTGAGCACTAAAAATTGTGTTAGCAAAACGTAGTCTGTATACGACAGTATCTAGACGGCATTCAAGTCTTTCAATAAAAGCTTGAGGTGTATTCATCTTAGACTGTTCTGCTTCTTTAAAGTAGCGAATGAGCTGCTTGCGGGTAAGCATGCCATAGACAGCTTTTAGTTTTTGCTGCTCATCGAGCTGTACGCCGAAGTCAGATTTTTTCTTTCTCTTTGCACCATGCATACCAGCGGGGTTTGGTTTGTGGAGCAGAGGATTACGAGCGCGTCCGAAGATATTAACCCCAAAGCGACGTGCGATTCGGTTTTTTGGGCCAGTGTATCGAGCCATTGTTTCTCCTAGTAGTTGGTACTGTTAACAGATTACCTTAAGTAACCTGGTACTGTTAACATCAAAGACACACATCCTATTACACAAAGTGCTTTTTTTACAAGAGGTAATTTGGTGGAAAACGACTCTTTTGGGGTCAAATATGTTAAAAAATAAATTCAACACTTTTGGTTGGACCGGATCTATTCTTTTGTGTTAATTGCAGCAAAGTTATTCTAACCAGTAGCGCTGTTAAGGTAAAAGTAAATCATTTTTTTCACCTTTTTATGCATGGGATTTGAACTTATTTTTTCTTGTAGATTTC
>CAMCLJ010000030.1 GCA_945875745.1 Chlamydia trachomatis | reverse complement strand
GAGACCGCGTTTTGAAGAGCCTCATTGATGTTAACAGGTGGTAGATTGGAATATGTTTCTCTCAAAACACCGCTTATTGAGTTCATTGATTATCCTTATTGATGTTTCTATTAATTCTTTTAACAATCTCCATAGATAGATTTGTTGCGTGATAGTCTATAGATGGATTTTGTATTTTGCAATTGCAAAGGATGTGTTAAGAATAGTCCCAAATGAAACGGGAGCTTTATAAAATAGACGAAGGTATTTGATATTCGTGCCAGCTGCTTAAACAGATAGTGGCACGAATATTGTGTATATTAAGACTTAAACCCCTTTACGCCCAACAAATGCTATCAATGGTCTATGGATTAGTCCATAGCGTAAAACATACGGTTCCTGGAAAAGGATCCCTGCTTGACGGAAAAAATCGAGTCCTTCTTTATATGCCTGTTGCTGTATGGGATCTGATACCTCTTGTGCCAAGCTTGTTAAAGGTGTTGTATTAACCATCTTAAATGGTTTCAGCTCTTTTATAAATTTAGTAAATGCTGCAATTTGAGCTTCTTTAGGTCCTGTATCAACAGATGAACGTAACTTCTCTAGTTGCCCAGGTACTTCTCCCATATAGTGCCTATGGAGTGTTTCTGCATGCCTTGTAGAAGCTAGGGTGTTCTGAGTTTTGTCTGCTAAAGACTTAAGCTTTGTTGCACATTCTGAAATGGAATCTTGGAAATCAGTCTGATCTGCCATCTTCAATCTAAGCTCATTTTGGCAATAGGTTAAGATAACCTGTAATTCTTCATGATATTTGTTACATATCTCTTGCGCCTCTGATGAGGAGCCTGATACTTGTTCATGAATGGTTGTTGCTAACGCCTTACTTAAAATTCTTACCATTGCATCTTCGATTTCTTTTTCTAAACGGGTTCTGTCTGCTTGTGGGGAGGGTTCAGTAGGTTCTGATTTCAAGCCACTGGCAATACTCGTTAGGATTACATTTAGTTTGTTATCGATTTCGTTAGGATCGAGCAGGGCGCTGGTTGCTTTACCAAGAATCAGACCAAGCGTGGACGCAGTTGCATCAACTGCTTGAGCGTTGATTGTATTTCTAAGCATTTGCATCAAGGTATTTTTCTGTGTTGGTGATCTCAGTTCCCGATTCCTCTCCAATACGTTAAATGCCACGCTAACGAGATCTATAAGAGGCTGCGGGCTTGCAAGGGGCTGTGATTCCTGATGATCAGCTTGCTCAGATGAATCGTTTAGTTTTGCTTCGATCTGTAATAACTGTTGATGTAAAAAATTATTGATTGAGTCTTGATATCCATGTAATGCAACCTCACTTAAAGAGCTATCGAGCACTTGTTGTAATGCATTCGTCCGGATCAGAACAAAATGTAGTGTTTTGCGAAGGATATAATTGCTCATCCCTTCGAAAGTCCAAACAAACGGATAATAAATAAGGCCATAAAAAAGGGCTTTAGTAAATACGTGAGAATCTTGTATGAACCCTTGAGCTTTTGTAGTAAACCCGAAAGGGGGTAGTACCTGATAGATCGCTTTTTCAATAGTTCTGCTATAGAGCTCTTGTGCTGTATAGCCCCTGTTAAATTCAGCTGGTGCCAGTGCTTTATCCATTTGATCCGCTACGGTATCGACCGCACGCTGTCCCTGAACCGTTTCTTGCGCGCCCTCTAGTGTTCGTAAAAAGGCAACGATCTCTGTAATAATCGCATTATTTTGCTCTTGTATTTTTCGTGGGTTGCTTTTGCTATCTCTTGCCCGGGCCTGGATTTGCTCAATCACACCAGTTAAAAAGCGGGGTATTGAAAATTTTGCAACCCATGTAGCTAGTGTAAAGGTAAAGCGGGCGCATAGTTTGTGAGCAAAAGATGGAAATGTTTGATCAAGCAATCTCTCAAGTACTCTTGCTGGATCTTGATCTGCACCCTCAGTTGAATTTCCCATGACTTCTCTCATCTGTGGCTCATTGAGTCCAACAAAATAATTAGCAGCCTGTAAGGCTGTCTTTGTGCAAAGAGTCTCAGAGATTCTCGTTTTAGCTATTGCGATCATTTCGTTATTATTCAGTTGGGGAGCAGGTGGGGTCTTAGGCCGGATTAATGCTTGTAAACTAACTCCTGGGATTTGTGAAGTAGATAGGGGGTTGAACAGAACCGTCGGGTATCTACCATGTACAAGGATTTGACAACCCTCTTTTCGCATTATCCCTTCTAGCTCTTTTTTTATCTCGGTTACTGTCATCTCAGTAGATTTAGCTGCTGCAATAATTTCTAACATCTGAGCTATCGGTGCTTCGATGAGCTCCTGTTCGGCGTTGTGAAGCGCATCTTGGAGGATAAGATCGATGGCAGCTAGGTATGCAGATCGGGCCGTTTGCTCGGTGCCTGTTTTTACGAGCTCAGTAATCCGAGTTAAGAAATCTGCTTCCATAGCGGGGAAGGGAATAGCAGCGGCTCTTCCTTCAGAAGTTTGGGCGGTTGCTCCATCGGGTTTGAACATTAAGCCGCTTACCGTTTCAGAGACGGAGTCTTTTGCAGCATTTATTGCCCCCCTGGTCAATGCCTCCCCTACAGCGTTTGCGACAAATGCTGTGGGCCGTGCGACGAATAAGTTTCCAACTCCTGCTACTCCACTAATAACGGCTCCTTGTGCACTGTGGGCGAAATTGAACCATCTTGATGAATGTTCAGTTAGTGCTTTCACCGCTACGTTTTTTATTATCTCTTTTGGATGAAGTTGTGTTAGTCCCTTTACGAGTTGGCTTTCACTATCAACACGATTAGTTGTGGTGGGTACCATGAGTCAATCAACCTTATTCTTTAATTTTTGTGTTTTATATCACTTTGTTGGGTAGTTGAATGTGCATTATATTGTTCAAATACCCTAATAAAGAGAAGGGAGGATGCTCTTTTTTATGGTATTTTGTCTAGTTGAAATTTTATTAGACAGCTATCTCATCTACATAAAAACAGTGGTTTTTTTTGGAGGAATCGATAGAAGTGGATTTACATGAAGAAAAGAGAAAAGGGTAGATCAAGAGGTGATCTACCCCAGTGTGGTGTATTAGGTAGGGGCTATGTTTCCTCTGCTCTTGATGATGCTTCTGTTGGATCCATTGCCGGCGCTGCTACGTATTTCATCGATAATTGCTCTAGTGATCCGTCCCAGAAAGATGTTTCTCCAAGGATCTGGCAAATAGCCTGCATAATCTGCTTTCCTATCGGCACACCGATCGAGTGGGCAGGTTTTTGCATCCATGTTTGAAACCATTCTTTTAGAGATAGAGAGATAGGAGCCTTTTTATATGCTTGATCATTACAGCTGCGCATTTCTTGAATAATCATTTCAAGTTCCTGTGGATTTGCAGATAGTCTGTGCGCAAATCGATAGGCTGTTTTCAGATGGTTATCAACGAAATACTTTCTAAGAGAAGGGTCTAGATCACGGTGTGTTTCTAGGTGCCTTTCTATGTTTGATAAAACATGTTTATAGGCTTGAGTGATTTCATGCCGATGATCTGGGTCTTGCTCCAATTTATTGGCGTATAAAACATGGGTTTTATAAATTGCTGAAGCAAAAAAGGCGCATGCATTTTTCTTAGCCGTATATTGAGGACATAGAGCCCCATCAGTCATTTGTTTGACTAGCGCCTCAACGAGGTTGTCAATCGATCTTGCAAGGTCTGCTTGCTCGGTTGCAGGATAGGGGCTATCTGGTCCAAGTGCAGAGGCTAACCCTGCATCTAAAGCCGTTAGCATTGTATTGAGATTCTGTTCAAAGTGATGTGGATCTAAAAGTGGGTCTAGAGTGTCATGGATCTTGCGAGCCAAAGACTCTATGGCCATATTGCAACCCTTGTCCATTATTTTATTTTGTAAAGATGTCCCTAAATTAGAACCTGGCTGTTTTACGAATAGATCAAAAGAGAGCTTGAGCATTTCCTCTATTGCTTCTCTATTATCGATCGACCCAGATCTGGGTGTCTCACTTGGCTCTACGCTTGTTATGCTTTCGTATAGCTTATCTAGCTTAGATGCCAAAAGGCCCTGCATCAAATCACTCATGCCCCCCTCTGGTTTAACGAGTTTGCTTCTTATCTTATCTAACATGAGTGTAGGAATTTCCCATGTCTTAGCAGTCTCTATTTCCATTTCGTTTAGGGGATGGGGTAGTGTATCTGTGATCATTTTATTGACAGCTGCATAATGTATAGCGGTGTTGACAGGTCTTGGTTGTTCTTGTCCTGTTTTTAATCCTTTCTGTTGTCTAAAAATCGCTGTAACGGAATCTATGAGTCCTTTTTCTAGTTGTGTTTTAAGCTCATCTGAATTTCCAGAGGCAACAGCTGCTCTAGCTTGACCTACTAAACCAGTCATTACTTTCGTGCCAACTTGTTCTACCCTGAATTTAGAAAGCTTAATCATTTTTGGATCAGATCCTTCTCCAAATACTGTTCTTACAGCCACCTCTGAGGCCTTTTTAGTGATTTCTTTTACGAGCGTGTCATTTTCTTTTTGGAAGTCTCTCCCCCCTATTGATGGGGTGGGGTCACCGATTAGGCTTGATGATGTAGTTATTTGCATTTTTTACCTTTTACTTTGTTTTTATTTTCACCTCAATTATACTTTGTTTTTATTATAGTTTAAATGTTTAAATTAATTTAATTATAATTATATATTAAATCTTTTTATTGCAAAAATACTTTCAAATGCTGTTTAATTGATCTGCAAGAACACATCTTCATATGAAAAAGGGGTTTACAATGAAAAATTTTTTATATTGGTTAGTAAGTGCCGCCTCAGTCATTGCTATTGAGTCTCCCTTGGAGGTTATAGCAGTAGAGACACGGATAGAAAAGACTCAGGACTCTTTAACTGAAAATGTAAGTAAAGAGTTTAGGGAGTTTGTAAGGGGAAGCCAAGATATGATGAACCAATATGAGGGGTTCATTGCTGTTTTAGATCGGGCCATTAAAGAGAATAAGGGTCTTAAGGCCTCTGATAGAGAAAAGATCTTAGATGCAGTTACTTATGCGGCTAAATGTCATCAGATGCAGACAAGAAAAAATGCCAAAAAAACCCCTTATGTCAGTCACCCTATGATGGTGGCAGAAAGTGTAATGATTACGGCTAAGATTTATGATGCCGATGTGATTATCGGAGCTTTATTACATGAGACAATCGATGGGACTCAAGCCACTTTTCAAGAGATCCGTGAAAAATTCGGCAGTAGAGTTGAAGGATTTGTAAGAGAGGTGACAGAGGATACTTCCTTGTCAACTGCTAAAAGAAAAAAACTGCAAATCATCCATGCTTCTGAAAAATCAATGGGTGCTGCAGTGATTAATATGGCAGACCATCTTTATAATCTAAATAATTTACTTCAAGATCCTCCTATGGATTGGACAAGAGACCGGATTGATCAATACTTTCAGTGGTCACAAACTGTCATCGATAATCTACCCGAAGGGAGTATCCCTTTAAAGCAAGAGCTTCATAGAGTCATTCAGGAGTACTGGAAAAAACAAGCGTAAATAGTATATTCAGGGGCTTTTTAAGGCCCCTTAAAAGCTTGGTTTATGGAGATGGTTTTAATGGAGATTGTGGGCTGCTGCTCGCTTCTGGAGTAGGTTCGCTTGTGGCTTGAGGTTCTTTTGTAGGAGCTCCGTCAGTATCAGTTTTTTTGGGTGCCGCCCCTTCTTGTTTATTTATCGTTGAGCTAGGTTGATCTGTTGTCTGCGATAGACGTGCCTTCACACCTTCATCGGTTTTCATATTCATAAGTATAAAAGGAAAGGCTGTATCAAAACCTTGCTCTACACGTATTTGCGCAGACTCTTCCCATTTTTGTGTGATCGACACATCTTCTGGGTCAATGACCCACTGTCTAAGATCGTTTAAGATAAGCTGTTTTCCTCCGTTCAAATTTTTCATTAAAAGGAAAGTCTCTGATTGAGCAGATAGACTCTGGTTTTTTGATATCTCTCCAGTCTCTATCTTTGAACCATTTGGTGAAGAAGGGTCGTCTATTGGGACATAGTACCGATCGATCCATAAAGCAAGCGATTGTCTCTGTTTTAATGTAAGGTTGACAATTCCAGTTTGCTGTTTATCTTGCAAAGACATTTGTTGGTCGAGGTTGGTTGCAGCCATAGATCCAGCTGTTATAAAGCAAAATAATGAGCACATGTAAAAAGAGGAAATTTCCATATTTGTCCTATAATTCTTTTTCCCCCTTTTAAATCATGGTTTTTTATTTGCAAAGAATTAAAGAGCGGTAGGACATATTCTTTGTAAGCTGATTTTTAGGTTTTTTAACGCTTTGGGTGTGTGGTTGCGTGCAACTAAGATCGTTTCCAATCTATGATAGAAAACCCAAGCCTGTGTATAGTCGTATCTTTGCATACAGAGTATAGCAAGATAATACTCTACTGTTGGATGTGTGGGATCTATGTTATGATAATCGATGAGAACATCGTAGGCTTCTTGCGTTCTACCTAATTGTAAATAGGTAGTAGCCAGCTGAAAAAGACCTGCTCGGAATTTTGGAAATCGCTTCAGATGATTTTTAAGTATGTTTTGTTTATCTATAATGGAGTCTCTTGTTTCATCCACAGGGGCAAAAATCATTTCTATTCCCTTCGGATCAATCCGTCCTGTTAAAAAATCTTCAGGTATCGTTTCTTTGGCAATAGCTCCTTCAAAAGTCTTACCGCTCATTTCTTTGAGTAACGCTTTTCCTTCTACCTTTTGTCCGTTAAATAGATAGTGTAGACCCAGTAGCATTTCAAATAGTGGATCGTCCGGGACATACTGTAGCGCTATTTGATATAGCTTAATCGCTGCTGGAAAATCTTGACGGCCACTCAGTACAGATGCTTGGTTAAAAAAAGCCAGTCCCACAACCTCTTTCATGTTTTTTTTTTGTAGAGAACAGGTATTGATCCCAAGGTATGTTTCAGGGGGCATATTAATTCCCCTTGCTGTCGTTTCTATATTAATGATTTTATGTCCGGTATTATAGCTTAAATAGATATGTCCTGGAGGTGTAATAATATCTAAAGCCAGTCCTAGTCTTTGGGCAAGACATAGGTATAAGGTAGATACCCCTAAACATACCCCTAATCGACTATCAAGCACTGAGGGTAAAAATGTATATAGGTCTATATCTTTTGCATAAATCGAATGGGGAGGAAACCGAAAGCGCATATCTTGGAAGATAAATGCATTGATTTCCGCAATCATTTCTTCTGCAGATGCATTTTTTTTCATATGCGCAGAAATTTGAAGGGCCATCAGATCTAAGGTTGCTTCATATTGATAAATTTTTCTGATTGCATCCTTATCCTCTTCAAACTGATAGATCAAAAGTGCTCTTGCCAGATCGATTTCTTCAGGGGGAAGTTTAAGTACTTCTTCTTTACTCCAAACATCAAACCCAGTGAGCTCCCTGTTTTTTAGTCGCTGAGCAGCTCTGCGTAACAGGGTTAATTGTTGTTCATTAACAAGCAGGTCTGTATCAGCCGATGGCTTATTTACCAGACTAATGATCGTATACACATCGAGAGTTGGTAGTTCAATCAGTTGCTCCCCTGTGTGTTTTTCTCCAAATAAAAGCTCCCATCCGATAGCAAGGGCCTTCTTTCCTTCATCTGTATCTGGGTATAGTTCATAAAAAGCCAGGTTCTGAATCAAAGAATTAGGGTCTATTGTTCTGTAAATTGACTGTATTGTTGTAGGCTGAGATTTCTGAGAGAGTTCATATTTTTTATTTTTGGCAAAAGAAAAGCTCGGTAGGATTAAAGCACATACACAAAGAGGGTAGAGGATAGTTTTCATACAGGGTTCTGCCTTGTTACTATCCGTTGTCTTCGAATAGATATGAATAGCATATATCAAGGAGGAAGAAAAAGGTTAACTTTTTTGTGAAAGAGGACTCTTTGATCTTATTTTATTGAGTTATAAAATATGAGAAAAGAAGGGATCAGATGAATGAACTAAGCGATAGCATCTATGTTCAAATTTTGTTAAAATCGTATGAGATTTATTGTGATCTCTCCTGGTAAACAGTCTGTATTAATACAAAACTATTTAAACCAGGTAGAGACCTTTTTTAAGATGTTATCTTACAAGTTACGAAGTAAGATTGGTAAATACTTCCTGGGCTTTATTTCCAAGTGTAGCTAAAGTAGCTTTGCACTCAGTTGCAAGACGAGATGTTTCAAAATAAAGCATTGTGAAACGCTGACTAAAGAGAGTTTTTGTTGCTAAGAGTGTTTCATGATCTGTTTCAAGATGATCCCATATATGATCAAAGATGTCGTGGGCTACTACCCCAATTGTCAGTACAGCACCAAGTGTGATCCAACTAGGAAGAATAATTGAGGCCATAAATACGAAAGGGGATAAAACGATTGCGGCAGGAATTGAGACGATAATAGATAAAGCAAGGGGGGTAATTGCTTTTGCTCTTTCTACGCAGGCCTGGAAATCGTCTATTTTTTCACTGGCTAATCCATCGTTATACTCTTGAACTTTACTGTGTACTTTCTGAGTGTATTCAGTAGTAATATTAATAGCTGGTAGTCGAAGATATTGAGGAAATTGAATTTGTGTCATAAAAAGCTCCTTTTTTTGTTAAGGCTTGGTTAAGATTGAGGGAATTTAACCATTCATGATTGCTTTTTGTACAGAAGAAAATCGCCTGTTTGTTTTATTTTTTTTCTATATTAGAGTTCGTCTGCTTCTGGTTACATCTTGTCTTATTTATTTCCCGTTCCACCAATCTATTATTTTGTTTTGTGCAATTAAAATATGAATGGCAATATAAGGGGAGATGATCTTCTTCCTTGCATTCGTTTCCCCTTGTAGGCTGTTCCAAAAGGTATGACTTGTATGAGACAGTAAGGCTGTTGCAATTACATACACAGACTTCTTCATTGATTTATCGCACTTAGTCCCTGAGATCAGAGGAGCTGTGATGCAAAATCCGATTCCGGTAAGCAGTAGAGGGGTTATGCTCTCTATTTTTCCTACCATATTATAGAGTTCGAGACGCTTCATCCCGAAGTTGTTTTTGCGACTGATTCGATTTTCATACGCCTTAACAGTTTCTTCCATATCTTGGAGAAGTCCTAATCGGGCGTGGTTGTATGGCATAGAGATTCCTGTTTTTGTTAAGTTTCAATAAAGATTTAACCAGGTATTCTATTTTTTTGTATAGGATAAAAAAACAGAAGGGTCTCTCGATGTGTTCTTTACAAATTTGTTGAATATTTTTTAGCTATCAAAAATAGGTTATAAAATATCTGTATAGAAAAGATAGGTATCTCTTGGATATGGCAAGATTGGGGTTATGATTTTAGCAGAATTCGAGAAATAGATGCTTGCAGGCCAGTATGCTTTACAATCTGTTCAACTGGCTGTTTTATTTTATAAGTCCAGTTGGTATCGAGGACTTTTCCTGGAATATTAATTCGTTCTTGATCGGGATTTTCCCAAGAGAGCTCTTTGTATAAGTTAAGATATTCTTGTATTAGGTTAATATGAAATAGGCTTGTTGTATGATGGGAGTCTGTCAGGATTTTTTCTCTGTATTGCAGGGTAAGTATAGGCTCATAATCCCACCCCTTTTCCAAACAAAAAAAGCGAGCTTCATCTGGAAAATCTCCCCACCATTGCGTTAGTGTATGGGAGTCATGGGTCGACACTGTTGTCATGCTCACGTACGGGTATTGATTTATTGGAATATAGTTTCCATCTCTATCCCAATATCTTTCCCAGCGCATGACCTTAGTTCCACAGACTCCGATTTCTGTGAGTATCGGTGGTACACACTCAGGTACCGTTCCTAAATCTTCTGCAATCGGCAGCATCTGACTGAAGCTAATGAGAGTCTCTAAGATCCTTTGCCCCTGCGGTCCCCACCCTTCTTTGTTGTGGGGTACATATTGTCCATCTTTTGCATCTGCACCTTCTGTAATTGCCCATATTCGAAAGAACCCGATGACATGATCTAACCTGAATAGATCGTAATATAGACTTGCATATTCTAGGCGTTGCCTCCACCATGAAAAATGGTGTTTTTCTATCATAGGCCAGTTAAATAAAGGGAACCCCCAGTACTGACCATCGGGATTGTACTGATCTGGCGGAGCCCCTGCACGTTGCGCTAGTTTAAACAGATGTGGCTCATGCCAGACATCAGCACTTTCTGCGCTAATTAAAATAGGTATATCGCCTTTAATAAGTATTCCCTGTTTTTTTGCGTAGCTGCAAGTAATGCTAAATTGCTGAAAGGATAGGTATTGTAGTAATGTATAAAAAGAGATGTCATCCCCATGCAGGTGGGTCATCTTTTTATAGGTTTTATCAGACGGTTTTTTTATTTCCTCGGGCCAAAGTGAAAATTGATCTGTTTTTAGTTTTTTTTGCAGTGTTTTAAATAATGAGTAAGGCTCAAGCCATTTCCAACTGCTCGCAAACATTTTATAGTCTACAGAATTTAGCCAATGTGCTTTGTATTTTTCATAGTATATTCGAAGAAACGTCATTTTCTGATTTAATATCTCATTATATGGGGTATGCTCAAGGTGATTTAAATTTTGCATCTGCAAAATACTTTTCTGGAGTACCTCGTCTTCTTTGATAAAAGGTAGCTCAGATAATGAAAGGTAAATTGGGTGCAGAGCGCAGGAAGATAGAGCATTATATGGGCTTGGATCGGATCCAGAATCATTTAAAGGTAATAACTGGATGACGTCAAAACCTACTTTTTTACACCAGTCGATGAGGGGAATTAAATCATAAAATTCCCCAATCCCACAGCTTTGTGTGGAGTGTATAGACGAAAGGGGTAGATTGATTCCGTGATGAGCCGATACTCCTATTTTCTCCCATTGTTTTCCAGTGACTGAGGAAAGTAGTCTCTCTTGTATATCCGAATAGGTACTCATATAGATCCATTAGAGGCAGGAGAAACGGCCAGTAGGTTACCTGATTGTATAGCCCGATGCCATTGGTATGCAAAATCGATAAATTCATGTAGCTTGGTATTGAAGTGTTCTGTTGATAAGTTTGTAAAGGATATATAATTAAAGCATGCTAGTTTATTGGCCCGCTCAGAAAACGCAAACGTCGCAAGACGCGGGTATGTGCCGTTCGCGCGTAGGGCCTCTTTAAGGACGTTTTCTCTGAATCTGCCAGCTGGTAGTTCTTCAATTAACGTGGCTATTAAAATAAGGTCTTTTACTTCGTCATACTCAAGGTTAATGCTTAACCTTCCATCGATTTTCAGTTTGCACAAAACCCCTTTATCCGCTCTTAGATCCAGATCTAGAATGTCTCCTAGGCTGGTAATTAAATTTTCGAACTTATTCATAAAGTGCTCTTTTTATACCTAGCTCTTTTCTTCTTTTTCTTCATCATCATCCTCTTCATCGAGCTGCTCTTCAAGCTCTTCTAAAGTTTCCATAAATACCTTGAGCACTTCTTGTCGATGAGATTCATTTTTAAACAATCGGGGAGCTACGTGTCTTACTGCATCGCGCATTTGTGTAAAAATAATTAATTCAGCAATCAGCTGATCTTCTAGCCCCATTTGCATTCCGAGCTGTAGAATTTTGTCTGCAGATGGGTATCTCTCCATTAGGAATTTGACAAATAGTTTGGCGAGTAATTCAAAGGTGATTCTCGTAGACGGGATCATTCCACTTCTGGCAAAAGAAGATCCAATCAGATGCATTCTCGATTGAAAATAACGATAGACTCCTAAAATAGCCTGTAATGACCTGGTTTCTGTTAGGAGCCTTTGCAGTTCTGCTCGCTCGATTGAAGGGCCTTTTGATTTCATATCTTGCCCTAACGAATGCAGTAGAAAAGTGATTACTGTATTGAGTTTTTCATAAGAGTATTGTGTAGATAGTTCGTTAAAAAGTGTTGAGGGATCTCTTGGATTTGTCGTTACATCCTGATATAAGTCCCGTAACTTTGTCGGGGAATTAAGCCCTTGTTTGGAAAAGTTAAGGGTGTAGCCACTGATGTTTTGACCCGCTCGGATCTCTTTTTGATATATTTGATTAAACTTTTCCTTACAGTTTTTAATTTTTTCTGCAAGCTCACCTGTAGAGGTGGCTTGTAGAAAGTCTAAGACCTCATTGGCAAGGTAGTGGTCTGGATAGGATTCTGTGAGTTTTTTTAAAATATCTTCGACAGAGTCTTCAGGTTTAATGCGGGCTCTAAGAAGTTGGAGATTTTGACGGTGTAGTTCCGGATTTTTTTCTTCGAATTGCTTCGCGATTTGGTCTAACATTTCCAGAGGAGCGATTCCAGGGTCTTCTGTTTCCGTTTTTGTTTTTTCTGCCCCCTCTTGAGGCTTTCTGCGCAGACGGCTCTCTAGTGTATCGAAACGTCGAATAGCCACAGCTACTGGATTTAAGGATTCAGACCAGGTAAGAAAATCATCGGCTTGAGCTTCTTGAATGATTTCATAAGATTGTGCTGCATTCAACCTTTGATTTGCTTGAACACGGCTTTTCTCAGCCTGCATAGAAATGCGAGAGGTGCTTAGAGGATCGTGTCCCATGAGAGATGATTGCCTGTACAAGTTAAGTGGTCAGTGCCTGCCTTCAATGGTATTCAAACCCCGTTTCGATCGGGCCATTCAATACAGGCATCCACCTTCCTTCTATCAAGTTTGGTTGGACTCGTCAAGTGCCACTTCAAGAAAGTTGAATTCTTCCAAGGGGTTGAATTCTAATTTCGGGAACCACTTCTTGATAAGAGACGACGGAGAGGTCAGGGAATTCCCCTTCTATAAGTTTTCTTGCAAAACGGCGCACATCGATAGCTGTCAGTAGGACAGGCGATTGACCACCGGTGGGTGTTGGTGCAATTGTAGTTCTAAGAGCATGAAGGATTAGCTGGACAGAGTCAGGATCGAGGGCAAGATAAGAGCCAGCAGAGGTTTGCTTGATCGCTCCCCGGATGATATCTTCAATTTCAGGGTCTAGTAGATAAACCGATAAAATCGATTGACCTTGAGAATATTTATAGCTGATATATCTTTTTAATGATGACCGTACATATTCTGTTAATAAAACAGTGTCTTTTTCAGTCTGCGCCCACTCACTTAACGCCTCTAATATAGTTCTTAAATCTTTAATTGATACTTGTTCTTGTACTAGACGTTTAAAGATATCAGTCATTTTTTGCAAAGGCACGAGCCTTGTTACTTCTTTGATAAGATCAGGATATGATTTTTCTAAGAACTCAAGAATTCCACGCACTTCTTGAATCCCGATAAACTCGTTTGCATAATTTCTGTAAAAATAAGATAAATGCAGAATCATTACATCTAGGGGTTTCCAGAATTTGATTCCTGCTTTTTCAAGGATATCTTGAAATTTGATATCGATCCAAATCGATGGTAGGCCAAGAGAGTTTTTGGTTGTGGTAAACGGTAAATTAAATCTTCTTAAATTATCCGGATTTTCATTAGTAAGCAGGTTGTTATCCAGAATTTTACCGCGAACAATCGGGACTTCATTTAAGAAAATCGAGTATTCATCTGCCTCTAGAATAGGGGAGTCGGTCCTTACATGCACCCCTGGAAATCGAACTCCTAAATCTTGATACAGAGCATGGCGCATTTTTGGGATCATATCATCGATAA
This sequence comes from Chlamydia trachomatis, assembly GCA_945875745.1. Lineage (GTDB taxonomy): Bacteria > Chlamydiota > Chlamydiia > Chlamydiales > Rhabdochlamydiaceae > VGMB01. The sequence goes on along the minus strand of CAMCLJ010000030.1, from coordinate 7,089 downwards.
AAGTCGCGCCTTGTTTATCTTTTTTAAGCAGCTTAGAAAGATTTTTTCCAACTTCTAAAATGACTGGAAGGGTAAGGGCGTACTCATTAGCAGGTCCTCTGACAACAGCGTGTCCCTCTATATCAGTAGGCTGTGAGGCAGATGTAATACCAGAGCCTGTTTTTTGAGTAGATTTTTTAGCACTAAACCAGGCAGCAAATCCAACCCCTCCAATGAGCACTGAGAGGATAAGAAAGACTGGAGAGGGGAATCCTTTGATAAAAGCCATCGCAAAAATGACTATTGCAGCCAGCATAATCGCTTTTGGTTCTCCAAGAAGCTGGCTAGAGATTTCTTTACCGAGGTTCGAGTCTTTTTTTTCTGAAGACACCCGCGTGGTTACAATACCCGCAGTTAAGGAGATAAGTAGCGATGGGATCTGGGCAATAAGACCACCACCGATAGAAAGCAGTGTATAAACCTGGGCAGCTTGCATAGCTGTCATACCATGCATAGATACCCCGATAATCAAGCCCCCTACGATGTTAATGACTGCGATTACGATACCTGCGATAACATCTCCCTTAACGAACTTCATCGCACCATCCATCGCTCCGTATAGCTGGCTTTCTTTCGTCAAAGCAAGACGTAGATCACGCGCTTGGTTTGCATCGATCACTCCAGAGCGCATGTCAGCATCGATACTCATCTGCTTACCGGGCATAGCATCTAAGGTAAACCTTGCAGCCACCTCAGCCACACGTTCAGCACCTTTTGTCACAACGATAAATTGTACGATCGTAATAATTAAGAAAATGATTGCTCCGACAACGAAGTTGCCGCCGACGACGAAGTTACCAAAAGCGTAAATAATGTGACCGGCGTCTGCATGTAAAAGAATTTGCCTTGTCGCTGAAATTTCTATTCCTAATCGGAATAACGTCGTAATTAAGAGTAGAGAAGGGAACATCGATAGTTGTACAGCCCTTGGTATGTAGAGGGCTACCATTAAAATCGAGACAGAGATCGCAAGGTTTAAGGCGATTAAATCATCTAAAATGGCAGGAGAGACGGGGATAATGATCATCATGATCAATATGATGATAAAAAACGCCAAGATAATATCACTGGAGCGGTTAATCAGCTCGAGTACTTTATCCCCACCGAGTGTTTTTGCAAATCTATTCACTAAATTCTTCATTTAAAAAGCTCCGATCCAATCGTTTCTGGTGTTTCCAATCCCTCTATCCATTTTAAGATCTCTGCAATCGCTTGATAGGTCTCTTCTGGAATAAAACTGCTAATTGTCCCTTTTTCAAAAAGCATGTGGGCCAAAGACACATTTCTCATAATAGGGATATTGTAATCCATGGCTTCCTTAATAATTCTCTCAGCTATGATCCCTTGACCCATCGTCACTATCCTCGGAGCTGGCTCTGTTTCAGAATGATATTCTATAGCCACTGCGATGTGTACGGGGTTGGTAATAACTGCTTTAGCTCTTTTTACAGCAGTAGGTCCTTCTTGATAAGCAATTTCTTGGGCCGTCTGCCTTCGTTTGCTTTTTAGGTGGGGGTCACCTTCTGAATCTTTATATTCCTGTTTGACCTCAAATTTTTCCATTTTCATTTCTTTAGCAAAGTTTCTTTTCTGATAAATTAAATCGAATAAAGCCACCGCTAGAAAAAAAATGCCCACCCGGACAATTACTTTGACAAGAAAATCATTAAAGACCAGCGCTGATCCCATCACTGGAAGGGAAACGGTTTCTATAATTTCTGGCAGGCTGTTGATCATAACACTATAGATTAATATGACCGCACCAGAAATTTTTAAAATAGATTTTAATAGTTCGACAACTGTTTTTAATTTAAACATGTTTTTAAGGTTGTCGATTGGATTGAGCTTTTTAAGATTTGGTTTCATAGCCTCCATGGAAAACATAGGGCCAATGATTAAAAAGCTCACTAAAATCCCTACAATACACGTAAAAATAGCAATAGGCAGACTTGTGTTGTAGATGACATTAAGAGCTTGATAAAGGACTCTAGGAGCCATAGTTTGTATATCTATATTTGTGCTAATGCTTTTAAATGTAGATATGATATATCCAGCAAGCTGTTCAAATAAATATCCGGAAAGGCTTAACGTTGTCGCGATAGAGACAACGAATGTAAACGCCGATGGAAAGTCTTGTGATTTGGCAACCTGCCCCTTTTTTCTTGCATCACGAAGTTTTTTAGGGGTTGCCTGTTCGGTTTTTTCAGCCATGTTCCTAGAGATTTAGATGAATCTATAGTAGAGGAATCTACGCTCCTAGGATAGAAGCGTCAAGTAAAAAAAGATCTTCCTACTTCTCTGGCTTTAAATAATACAAAGAAACCGACATTCCACCGGTTTTAAAGGCTAGCTCTTCTTCTGCCTCTTTGCCTATATCTTTAATGAGTTTTGGCTCTGAAGTCAGAAGGAAAATATGAGTGGTTGGAGTGCAGGTTTTTGCCATAAAGAGTTTTAATCCCTCTGATATCGATCGGGTAAGTTCGAGTCTTTTACCGTAAGGAGGATTACATAAGACAAGTTGAGGTTTTACTTGAGGCTGGTAAGTCGCAACATCTTGGTTTTCTAATTCTATAAGGCCTCTAAATGGAGTCCCTTTAATGTGTTTGTAGCATATTTTAAAGGTTTCAAGACTCTTGTCCGATCCGAAGATCACACCTTTTTCTAGAGGGGTGATTTTTTCATCCAGAGTCTGTTTTACCTTTTGCCACTCCGCTTCTTTATAAAGGGGCATGTGCATAAAACCAAACGAGCTGCGGAAAAAACCAGGGGGGGTATTTGTTGCAATCATCGCTGCTTCAACTAAAAATGTTCCCGAACCACAGAACGGATCACAGAATGTGATTCCTTTTTTAAAGCCAGCACCGATTAGCAGCGCTGCTGCAATCGATTCATGTAGGGTAGCTTCAGTGTTTTCTTGTCTCCATCCTCGTTTATGTAGTGGGGCTCCTGAGGTGTCAAGGTAAAGAGTTGCTTGCCCTTTTTGAATGAACAGGTTCAGCTGGACTGTAGGGTTTTGAACATCTATCGAGGGTCGTGATCCAGTTTTATCTCTGAAGTAATCACAGATTGCATCTTTAACGACAAGTGATGCATATAAGCTGTTTTTTAAGTTGTGGTGGGTGACGTTAGAGTCGATTGCAAAAGTTTGGTCTACATTTAAGTATTTAGCCCAGCCAACACGTTTAGCCATTGCATATAGAGCCTGTTGATCAGGACATCCAAAGCGTGTAAGAGGCCAAAGGACTCTGGTAGCAATCCGCGAGCCATAGTTGACTAAATAGACTGTATGCATATCAGCCGGTGCATATACTCCGCAAAAACCTTGTCGAACTTTTGGGATTCCAAGCTCTTTTAATTCTTGTAATAATAAATCCTCAAAATGATGAGGGCAGGATATAAATAGTTCTTCCATAATTTTAGTTGTGATAGAAAAGAATCACGTCTCCATCTTTAACAATATATTCTTTACCTTCAGAACGAGCTTTTCCTTGTTCTTTGGCCCCGACCCTTCCTTTACAGGAAATCATGTCGTCATATGCAACCACTTCAGCTCGAATAAATCCTTTCTGAATATCTGAATGGATTTTACCGGCGGCTTCTTGTGCATTCATTCCTTTTTTAATGACCCATGCTCTTGTTTCTATTTCTCCAGCAGTGATGTAGGTGATTAAATCAAGCATCTCAAAGCTTGCTTTAATAAGGCGGCTTAATCCTGTTTCCTCTACTCCTAGAGACTGTAGAAACTCTTTGGCTTCAGCATCACTGAGTTGCGCAACTTCTTCTTCTAATTTAGCGCAAATAGGAACAATTGTATTGCCTTCCTTTTCTGCATATTCTCTGACTTTTTTTACATATTCATTTTCCATAGACGGAAGAGCTGTTTCATCTACATTTGTTGCGTATAAAACCTTTTTGCTAGTTAGGAATGGGTAGGTGCCCATTATTAACTTTTCCTCTTCATTTAAACTAAGATTTCTAAGGGGTTTATTTGCGTCAAGATGGGCGATGGCCTTTTTTAGTACATCGACATTGGCCTGTAGTTCTTTTTTACTTTTAGCTTGCTTTTCTGCTCGTTGCATGATGTTTTCTGCCATCTGTAGGTCAGATAAAATCAGCTCGATATTGATCACCTCTATATCTGCGATCGGATCAACTGTGCCGGCTACATGGATCACATTCGTATCTTCAAAACAACGTACTACATGAACAATGGCGTTGGTTTCTCGGATATTGGTTAGGAATTGATTGCCAAGCCCTTGCCCCTCAGACGCTCCCTTTACAAGACCTGCGATATCTACAAAAGTCACTGTAGCTGGGATGATTTTTTTGCTATGAGAAATATCGGACAGGTGTTGCAATCTTGGATCATAGAGATCAACAATCCCTTTGTTTGGATCAATAGTGCAGAAGGGGTAGTTAGCCGCAGCTGCCGCTTGTTTTGTCAGAGCGTTAAATAAGGTCGATTTGCCAACATTGGGTAGTCCCACAATCCCGCAGGATAGATCTGCCATAAAATCCTCTAAGAATTATTAGTTAAAAAATAATTATTTATAAGGATTCTACATTAAACTTAAGATAAAACAGAAGACAAATATGCAACTGAGCAAATAGATGGGAGGGTATTAGAAGGAGGGGGGTATTCTGGGAAAAATAAAAATATATATATATTTTATTTTGGTATCGAGTATCCACTCACTGTGTTTTTTACCTCATTTTAAGAGATCCTTCATCCTATCATTTTCGCTATACTTTCTTCTTCAAGTTGATCGATCATCATTTGCTTTAGCAGCCTCTCATCCATCTTTTCCTATGTAACAGTCTCATTAGGTAGCGTGTTATTGTAAAACTTTCATATTCAAACGAGTTGAGGTTTATCAAGATCTTATTCTTCTACATATCGGTTAAACCCTGCGAAACTCATATGGATTCTGATTTTATTATTGATTACCTATATTTTTTTATTAAACGTTTAAGTCGTTGATTGTTAATTGTATTAATATTTATTAAAAATTTACAATAAAGATATATAATTGCTACAAAACGAACTAATAGGTTAATTATGACAAACGTTTCACCGTTAAATTATGGATCTTCGCCATCACCACATGTGCCCGCTCATCAGGGGCGGGGCATGTACAGAGACTTCGAAAATATAATGAGACTGATAGCTAGTGTGATTGTTCGTTTGTTTGGATGCTGTTACCCCACTCACAACGAATCTGCTGCCGAACAGACACAACAGTCTTTTCACAACATCGTCGTGATAGAAGCTAATTCAATCTCAATCCAACCATTTGGAAATGTACAAAAGGAACTCCCAACCAGAACGGAACTGGTGTTAAATGAAGGCCATGTAACACCGGATCTGCAGTCTATAAGGCCAGAGCTAATTCTTGAATTTGAAACACAAGATGAGGGGCAGGCTGCTGCTAAAGCCGCTATTCCTCAAGCGATCGCTGATATCGCGCAGGTTAATGCTGAGGCCGTGATTGCTCAAGCTACCGCTAATATCGTTGCAATCGCTCAGGCCGCTCAGATTGCTCGGGCTGCTGCTATCGCTCAAGGCGCTCAGGTTGCTCGGGCTGCTGCTAAAGCAGCAGAGGAAAAAGATCAAAAAAAAGCCTTAGCTCAGTTTACAAAAAAGTATTCGTTTTATCTAACCGAAATAGGTTTATCTTTAGATCCGGTAAGTCAACTAAAAACAGTAAAATCGGCTGTTAAGGGATCTGTCTGTTTGGAAAATGCAATGGAAAAAGTAAAAGAAGAAATAGAAGAATTAGAAACGCAAATCAAACAACTATCAACGGACATTGCGGAGCTTCCCGTAACCGGAAGATCAGGAAAAGATGATCCTCAATATGAAGAGAAAAAAAGTAAATTAGGAAAAGAAAAAACGTGTATGGAGAAAGAAGTTAGTGTATGCAAAAAAAGGGAACGGATGTTTCTTGGACAATTAGGTGCCCAACAAAAACAGATAAACAAGGAAATAGATAAATTAGAAGGGCCACTCTTGGAAGTAACGGAGGGACTCGAAAGACTGACAGAACAAGGTAAGTTTATATCCACAATATTACGATTATCGAAAACCCAGCCTAGATATATAGAAATTACTAGTTTGTTAAAAGAGCGAAAACCCAAGGTGAAGGCGCAAATTCGCTCATTTACAGAACTACAATGGGACCTACTAAACGCGCGACTAGGGACTATAACAAAAAAAGAGAGAGAAAAATTCTTTTCATCCGAACACACAAATGTTGATCCTAGCCCTCAAGCGTCAATAGTTCAAGTAAATGAACCTTCAATAACTGGGACTGTTTCAGTGATGGTAAGAGACCTCTCTTCGAGTGTATATTCAAAATTATCTTTCCTCACAACAGAGGCATCAACAGAAAGAACAAGCACGGTTTCAGTAGCATCTGCTCTGGGTTCGAGTTTCTATCTATTTAGCAAAGCAGCTTCTTCCGTTAGTGGCAATGTCAGAGAAGCAGCCATAGCAGCCTCTAAATTGAGAACATATAAAACAGAGGAATTGCTGTTTCAAACTCCCTCAAAGGAGTTGGTGGGCAAGCAGCAACCTGAACGGATTCCTCTTATATCCGCTGCGGATCTTAAATAAGGCTTATTGAGGGGACTATCGATTGTAGATGCTCTTCAAAGTTATAGCCATTAGGTGGGTTTTGTAAAAGAGTGCCGTCGATGCAGTCTTTGAGTAAAAAGGATCCGCTGCGCGTTCTATTGAGTGCAGTAAGGTGAGCGCCACAGCCAAGAGATCGTCCTATATCAAATCCAAGAGATCTGATGTATGTTCCTTTAGAGCAACGGACATAGATTTTCACATAAGGGTATGTATATTCGATTAGATCGATCTGTACATTCACTTGCCTTGCCTGTCTCTCTATCGTAATCCCGTTTCTTGCCAGTTCATATAACTTCTTGCCATTGATTTTTTTTGCAGAATACATCGGAGGAGTTTGTAAAATGGTTCCCTGAAAAGGAAGAATTGCTTCTTGGATATTCTCAAGAGATGGAATATGATCAGAAGTGCTTGTT
>CAMCLJ010000029.1 GCA_945875745.1 Chlamydia trachomatis | reverse complement strand
GAGGAGAGCTCTCTGGTTATGTATTTGGTAAGCATGGAGCCGATATATTTATTCCAGGAGCTGGGATAAAGCTCCTTAAAGGAGCTGCAGGCGACCTTAAAGTCTTAGCAACGGCTGCTAGTAACGCTTCAAAAGCTGAAAAAGCTCTTATTATGGAATCTGTTACAACAGGTTCGATAAAAATTGCTGACGTAAGTTTTGAGGTGAAGACTGCATCAGGTATCAAAGAAATAGCTGAGATTGGTTTCTTACAACATGTTACAGATCTAAAAACCAATCAGATGTTTCAATTTTCAAAACCAGCGCTTGATCATATGTATGAGCCTGGGAGATGGGTGCCGATGAATTTAATGAAACAAGTGATTGAATATCCACTGGCTGTAGTGCCTGATCCAAGGAAAGGCACGAATGCCCACATGTATTATTCGCAGATGTCAAGAAATGGAAAATTGTATAATATTGAAGTTTTATATGACTCTATAGAAAACAAAATTCACCATTTTAAATATGATCGAGGATCTCTAGGACCATTGAATAAGGTATCTTTTAATGAAAAATAAATTATGGCGATTAATTGAATATTACCTAGATAAAAAAATTGATGAAGTAGTTTTCTGTAGCAATTTTTTTTTGTTGTATGTTCATGAAATTGATTATAATGATTTTGATGATCAAGAACAAAACATCTTATCAGAATTAAGCGAAGTAGCGGGCCGCTTTTCTCCTTATGAAGAAGATCATATCGAAACCCCGGGAGCATTTTATACAAAACAACAACTTGCTGAGAAAATTCTAGAAACAAAGACAGCATTAATGAAAATTCATCCTGAATATTTTGAATAAGCTCTAGCGGCATCAATAGTCTTTATAAGCAGAAAAATCGGATCTCTTTTTACAAATTGTAAAAAAATCGGATGTGTTAGAGTTGCGATGACATATTGAATCAGATAAGGGATAGGGCTGTATAATATCGAAATATTAAATACAGCCCTAGAACTGCCGAAGAAACTGAAGATAAAAACAAAGTCTGAAGGCAGAAAATCTCTATACATGTAGAATTGCTTAGTTAACAAACCTAGGCTCTATTTTCAGAGACTGCTCTTGAGCCTTGGCTTGTCTATTTTTTATTACCCAATAAATACAATGAGGCTCAGTTTCCAGCAGTGTGATCACAAAGTCTGTATTGCTCAATAAATCTACTGATGCAAATTCAATGGCATCTCTATTTTGTTTTACAGCTTTTAACACAACATCTGGATTTTTACGTAAATATGGAGCTGCAAATTCTAATGCAAGACCATTCTGAGAGACAGCTCTCAAGACAACGCTTTTATTATACCGAGCCAATACACTCCCATCTTTTAAACTACCAATACCATCGACTGCCGCTTCAGCCTTACCCTTATCCCCAGCTTGATTCCAAAGGGTTTTTACACTAAATAATACTGCACCTAAAGTAGCTACTGTAAATACAGACCAATCTCCCTTAAATGCTGATTGACTGGACCGGCTATCAGAATGATGGGCTCGATGATCGGAAGATTTATGCTGGCAATTGCCACACTGAAGCTTAGAACACTTAGCGCGCATCTCTTTTAAACAGGCTTGAGCCGCAGCTCTTTCACCTTCATAGGCAGCTGGATTGGCAATAAGTGCTTGAAGTTTGCTCATTTTTTGTGCTGTCCTCGAATGACAAGCAGTAGAGAAAAGGGAAGTGGCTTGATGCAATGGTTTTAAAGTTCTGATGAGTATACCCACTATAAATAACCTCGTTTTTATATTTTGATCAATACATGAGTTTTTATTCTATAATACAATCAGACATAGGTCCCGCTGATTTAATCGATCTTTTCGAATCGATTACCCATACCTGCATCCATACCTGATAAAATTAATAAGTAGATGACGTAAACTACATCATTTCATTACTTTATGGAATGCAAGGGGGAGTATGCTAATATTTTTACATATTATATGCAATAAATAATATAGTTGATGGCCAAAGTGATGTTGTTACCTATAGATAGAAGCAGGGGCTCATAACGGTTTGTCGAATATACCAGGTAGAATCAATAGAGCCAAAAACGTCATCTATCTTTTAAAATAACATCTGCTGCGTAGCAGCTATTTTTTAGATGTGTGATCCAGATAATTGGATAAAAAAGGCTGAACTAATCTCTAGCAGCCATCAGACTCATTAAAAGGTATTCAAAGACATACCTGATCTTCATACCACGATCAATTGCAGTCTTTGCCTGCCTGATATACAGATCGACTTCTTCTAAAGAAACTAAAGGATGACGGCTTAAGGGCTCTAGTAGGGAGAGTGAATCAAAATGGAATAATAAACTAGGATCTACAGCTGCCGATAACAGGTGCAGATCCCTGTACCAGTAATAAATCTCTTCGAAGAAAAGATCAATTTGAGCATAAAACCGACTAGCTTCTTCTTCATGGGCGATAATATGCTCTTCTAACTGCGATACTAAAGCAGAGTGGCGTAAAGGGTTAAATGGAGGTGTTGATAGAATTTGTGCAACGATGGCCGGTCTACTCTCTGAAGCATCTTTCATCAGAAAAAGGGCTTGGCCGATTGAACCGTACGAAAGGTAAGCGAGTTTTTTTGCTTCTACCTCTGTTTTTGCATATCCACTTTGCAAAAGTAGACTTATCTCTTTGTCACCGATTGAAAAAAAAGGAATTTTTCTACAGCGAGAATGAATTGTTGGTAAAATCTCTTCGGGTTGATGGGTCAATAAAATCAAATAGTTCCCCTCAGGAGGCTCTTCTAATGTTTTTAAGAGCGCGTTACTGCTGGCAGCAGGCATTTTATGAGCCTGATCGATAATAAAGACTCGGCTTTTAGCTTCGAAAGGTTCTACAGCCATCTGCTGCTGCATTTGATGGATGGAAGAGAGTAAATGCATGCCACTCTTACCTTCTGGATAAAAGACTCTCACATCAGGATGAAGAGATCCATCAATTTTTCTTGCATGTTCGTTGCCTAAAATTGCTTTTGCAAGTGTTAAAGCAAACTGCCGCTTACCAACTCCAGAAGGTCCAGAAAATAATAAAGCATGAGGAAAGGCTTTTTTAATCACTATAGAACTGAGAATATCTTTAGCAAGGCCATTGCCGATAAGCTTAGAGAACATGTGTAATCATCTCTACAGCTTGTCTAAACACCTCATCGGGACTTTGGGTTGCATCAATCACCTTAAAACGAGAGGGTTCTTGCCCTGCAATCATATGAAATGCATTGCGAATTTTTTTATGAAATAACAGACCTTCTGACTCAATTCTATCCTGTTTATTGCCGGTATGCTGAGCTCTTCGCAAACCAATTTCAGGATCGATATCTAAATAAAGAGTTAGGCTGGGCTGAACCGCTCCTGTGGCGAAATCACATAGCGACCGACTCCATACAGGGTCTAATCCCCTAGCTACCCCCTGGTAGGCCACTGTAGAATCATTATAACGATCGCATAATACGACCATACCAGAACTTAACGCTGGTTCAATGACTTCTTTTACATGTTGAGCACGATCAGCTAAAAAAAGAAAAAGCTCGGCCTTATCGTTTAAGCCAACATCCCCCTTCGTTAGAAGAAGAGATCGAATGGTTTCTCCTAGGCTGGTGCCCCCCGGCGCCATTGTCTTAATGACAAGGGCGCCGGTTTTTTCCAGATGGTCATAAAGCGAGTGAATCAAAGTTGATTTACCTGCCCCATCCCCCCCTTCAAATGTAATCAAACGTCCGCGCTCTTTCATTCTTCAGTTTTTTCTTGCTCGGTTTCTTGTATCTCAATTTTCTGAATCGCTACAATCCTTGCCTGATCAGATAGATTGACCAGTTTAACACCTTGTGTAGAACGTCCCATCACCCGTACATCTTTCATCGAAATACGCAGGGTCTGACCTTCATTCGACATCATCAGCACACTGTCATGATCAGTCATTGAAGCGGCTCCAATAACTTTTCCGTTACGATCACTTGTGATAATTGATCTGACACCCACTCCACCTCGATTTGTCTGTCGGAACTCTTCTACAAGAGACCTCTTGCCATATCCCTTATCACAAACAATTAGTAAGCTTTCATTGCCGTTTACAACTTCACAGGACACGATTCCGTCTTCTGTATTTTTTAATGAAGCTCCTCTGACACCTCGAGCGACTCTACCTACTGGACGGATCTGATTTTGATCAAATCTTACCGCCATACCGTCTCGTGTAAAGAGCATCACCTGTTGACCCTCACGAGTAAGGCGCGCAGCGATTACTTCATCCCCTTCATCGATATTCAGAGCGTATACTCCCTTTCTTCTAGGTGAATCGAAAGCGCTCAGCTCTGTTTTCTTAACAACTCCCTGACGGGTACAAAGCAAGATATACGCGTTTTCTTCTACAAAATCTTTAACCCTTAAAACAGCCGCGACCTTTTCTCCAGGTCGAATATCTTCGAGCAAGTTGATGATAGGCTTACCCTTAGAGCGTCTACTACCTTCTGGAATTTGCCACCCTTTAAGCCAATAGCATCTGCCAAGGCTTGTAAAGATCATAATATAATCATGGGTAGAAGCTACATATACATCTTTTAGGGTATCGGCCTCTTTTTTCATTTCCATACCGGTTACACCCTGACCGCCGCGACGCTGTTCACGGAATGTATCCATAGGCATCCGTTTAATATAATCATCTTCTGATATCGTAATAATGACCTGTTCATTAGCGATCAGATCTTCCATATTAAACTCACCTTCTGCCGCAATAATCTTTGTTTTACGTTCAGAGCCGTGATGTCTTTTTAGATCTTGAAGCTCATCTTTTATAATTCCTTTGACGAGCAACTCACTTGACAGGACCGCACGCAGATGCGCAATCTTAGCAAGAAGCTCTTGATATTCCCCTTCGATCTTTTCTCTTTCAAGACCAGTTAATTGATAAAGACGAAGATCTAAAACAGCATTTGCCTGTCTTTCAGTTAAGGTATACTGAGCCATAAGCATCGATCTTGCTTCATCTCGACTAGTACTTGCGCGAATGATCTTAACCACCTCATCCAAATGATCTAGAGCTTTAAGATAACCTTCTAGTAAATGAGCTCTAGCCTCTGCTTTACTCAGTTCAAAACGGGCGCGTCTTCGTACTACCTCAATTCTATGCTCTATCCACGACGCTATCATATGTTTAATATTCATCGTGCGAGGAAGGCCCTTATCTAAGGCGAGCATATTACAGCCGAAGGTCACTTGCAAATCAGTGAATTTAAAAAGCTGATTGATCGTAACATCGGGTATTTCACCTCTTTTCAGCTCAACAACAATACGCATCCCATCTTTATCAGATTCATCCCGCAGATCCGAAATACCTGATATTGTTTTGTCTGTGACAAGCTCTGCCATTCTTTGGATAAGATGGGATTTACTGACGTTATAAGGAATCTCATCAATAACAAGTCGCTGACGATCTGCCGATCCATCCATATCCTCAACACGGATCACACCACGCAGCAAAATCTTACCCCTACCTGTATGGTAAGCTTCTTTGATCCCGCGGTATCCGCAAATAATACCCCCTGTTGGAAAATCAGGCGCTGGCATTACTTCCATGATCTCTTCAATCTTAACAGAAGGGTTATCTAAAACAAGGTTGGTCGCATTGATAAGTTCCACTAAATTATGAGGAGGGATATTAGTCGCCATACCGACTGCAATACCAGATGAACCGTTACAAATTAAATTAGGAAACTTAGCTGGAAAAACAGTTGGCTCTGTTTTGGTTTCATCGTAGTTAGGAACTAAATCTACAGTCTCTTTTTCCAGATCCTCCATCAGCGCCATCGAAGCATGGGTGAGCCTTGCTTCTGTATAACGCATTGCAGCGGGGGGATCTCCATCCACCGAACCGAAATTTCCCTGACCATCGATCAGGTTATACCTCATAGCCCAATGCTGAGCCATACGGACGAGGGTCGGATAAATCACTGTTTCACCGTGTGGGTGGTAATCTCCAGAGGTGTCTCCAGAAATCTTCGCACATTTTCTGTGTTTACCTCCTGGAGATAAGTTAAGTTGTCTCATTGCATACAAGATCCTACGTTGCGATGGCTTCAATCCATCTCGCACATCTGGTAGGGCTCGAGAAATAATGACAGACATAGAATAGCGAAGATAGCTTTCCTTGACCTCTTCTTCCACGTTTCTTGGTAGTATAATTTCATCTTTAGTATATGACATGTGGCAGATTCTCCCTTAGATATCCAGATTCTTAACAGATAGAGCGTGCTGCTCGATAAAAGCTCTTCTTGGAGGCACATCCTCTCCCATAAGCATTGTAAACATATGATCTGCTGCAATCGCATCAGGCAACGTTACCTTAAGTAAGGTCCGCTTGGTCGGATCCATTGTGGTCTCCCAAAGCTGATCGGCATTCATTTCACCAAGTCCCTTATAACGTTGAATCTCTATCCCTTTTCTTCCGTTGACTCTTAAAAACGCAATCCCTTCTTTTAAGGTGTAAATAGGCGTTTCAGAGCCATTTTCTTCAATCACATCGAAGAGTTTACCCTCAGCTGTTAGGTACTGATCAAAAGTAAATTGAAAAGATGCTAGTTTATCACGGAGAGATTCTACCCGATCCTTTTCACAAAGCTCTACAAATGCCAGTCCCTTCAATCTAAAGCTGAGCATCTCAGGAGTCCACTCAGATTCAGGAATCGAGGCAATCGTCTCTTCATGCTGACTTCTTTGCATCTCTTCATGTTCTTGGCGCACTTCAACAAACTCTTCCTCAGAATACAAGAACCTGGACTTCTCACCGATTACAATCTGAAAGCGTGGGTATCTTCCTGAATCGTCTTTGGCTTGTAAAAATTCTCTAAAAGGGATTCCTTTTCTTTCAATCGATCCTATGAATGCTTCAACCTCACGAATAGATTCAACAAGATCTTCCACCCGCTCATTAGGTGTCATCTCGCTATGACCTGACATTCGAATATGAATATCACCCCTGCCGAGCTTTAGCATGTATTCATCCATCTCTTTTTCAGAATGAATGTATTGACTAATCTTTTTACGAGAGACTCTATACAAAGGAGGTCTTGCTATATAGATAAAGTGATTCTCTATCAATGCGGGCATATGACGATAGAGGAAAGTAAGCAACAGAGTTCTAATGTGAGAACCATCAACATCCGCATCCGTCATAATGATAATTTTATGATACCGCAGTTTTTCTAAATTAAAATTATCAATGCCAACACCGCAACCAAAAGCCGATATCATCGCACCGACTTCCTGGTTTTGTAAAATCTTTTCAAGGCGAGCTTTCTCTACATTCAGAATCTTACCTCGAATAGGCAAAATTGCTTGAAAACGTCTATCCCTTCCCCCTTTAGCCGAGCCTCCAGCAGAATCCCCTTCCACGATATATAGCTCGCAAAGAGCAGGATCTTTTTCTTGACAATCGGTAAGCTTTCCAGGCAGCCGTGAACTATCTAAAGCCGTTTTTCTCAAAGTCAGTTCCCGTGCTTTTCTAGCAGCTTCCCTTGCTTGAGCTGCCAGAATCGCTTTTTCAATAATGGCTCTTGCGATCACTGGATTTTCATCTAAATAGACCGCAAACTCCTCTCCTACTATCTGCTGTACGACAGAACCGACCTCACCATTACCGAGCTTTTGTTTAGTCTGACCTTCGAATTGAGGATTAGCGACTTTTAACGAAAGAACGGCCGTCATTCCTTCCCTCATATCATCACCTGCCACACTAATCTTTTCTGCTTTGGCGTAGTTGTGGTTTTTAATATATTGATTAAGCACACGTGTTAAGGCGGTGGAAAATCCTGTAACATGAGTTCCACCAAGTCTTGTTGAAATGTTATTCACATAGGAGTGCAAGTTTTCAGTGTAGCTATCATTCCATTGCATAGCCACTTCAAATTCCATCGGACCATCAGAACCCTCTTTAGCCCCTGAAATATAGATAGGTTTCGGAAAAAGAGGAGTTTTATTTTCATTTAGGTATTCAACAAAAGAGACAACTCCCCCTTCATAGCAAAAAGAAACTGGGGCATGTTCATCAGATCTTTCATCGATAAAATTAATTCGAATTCCACGGTTTAAAAAAGCAAGCTCTCGCAGACGTTTTAAAAGAATGTCATAATCATAGACTGTAACCGAAAAAATTGTGTCATCTGGCCAAAAAGTCACCTTGGTTCCGGTAGATGCACTCTCTCCGGTGGCTTTTAAACTAGTCTGTGGCTTTCCCTTAGCAAAGTCCATTTCATAAACTTTACCTTCTTTATGAACTTCTACATGCATGTCTTTTGATAACGCGTTCACACAAGAGACACCGACTCCATGGAGTCCTCCTGAAACCTTATATGTGTTTTTATCAAACTTGCCTCCTGCATGCAAAATAGTCATAACCACCTCTAGAGCGGATATGTCTTTACCTTGCTTCTGAGACTCTTTTTCATGCCGGCCAACGGGAATACCACGACCGTTATCTTCTACTGTCACAGAATGATCTTTATGAAGAAGGACTGTAATATCAGTACAATATCCAGCTAAAGCTTCATCAATACTATTATCTACGACCTCATAAACAAGCTGATGTAACCCGTTTGTGTTCGTATCCCCAATATACATGCTTGGCCGTTCTCTAACGGCCTGCAAACCCTCTAATACTGTAATCGAACTTGCATCGTATTGATTTTCTTTGGTCATTATAGTCATACCTTTTCATCTCATCTATGTTCAATTCTTAGGCTAAATTGTTAACCTAGCCGAAAAATAATGTTTCGGATTATTACAGAAGGGAACCTAGTTCTTAATACTTGGATTAGCTTCGGTTTTTCATGCTGTGCAAGCAAGCTATATAAAGAAGAGTTTTTAACTTTCACAGTTAAAACCCCTTCAATAAAAGAGATGGCCTGTGTCATAGGAGAGAGCCTCTCACCAATTAGCTCGGGCCAAACAGCTATAACCAGATCAGCTTTTTGTTCAACACTTTTGCTTAATTTTTGAAGAATCTGAGGCAGAACCTGGCTAATCTCTTTTGCTGTTTTGCTGACCCCATCGTAATTTTTTGGAGTCCTTAAAAAAACCTTTCCCATCGTTTTTTATCCCTCGCCTATCATATCAGGACTATATTTTACACGCTGCAAAATAGCAACGATTTTATCAGGAATCATCCCGTATGTTGAAACCACAAAAAAACTGGCTGAAGATCCTTTAGAAATGAAAGATTGTAGTTGAATTGAATCGAAATAAAGAAGGACACACCCTCCAATTAGCAACTAGAAAAACAAAAAGCCGATTAAAACAAATAGGATCTAGAAAGATCTCTTGGCTGATATAATAAGTCAGTTAAAGTGCTATAAAATTTAGAGCAGTATTGAACCCAGGCCTATAGCAATCAAAAAATAAATTGACATCGAAAGAAAATCATTAAATGCAGTGACGATAGGACCGGAGGCTACAGCCGGATCAACACCCATTCTAGTAAAAAATAAAGGAGAAAATACCCCTAATATAGTTCCAGCCACACAAGAACCCATTAAACCGACCCCTACAATCATCCCGACTACAGCAGGGCTTAAGAAAAGAGCTGCGACACCTGCGAAATCTACAAGAAAAACTAAAATACCACAAAGGACACCGAAGACAAGCCCGGTGCTCACCCCTATAATTAACTCCTTGAGTATCGCCTCTCCTTTATTACCTTGAGAAATCAAACCCAAAGCCATACTTCGAACAAGGACGGTGCTACATTGAATTCCAATATTGCCCGACATTCCAGTAATTAAAGGAACGAAGAATAAAACGAAAGTAAGAGAGCCTCCAGCATGAATCTGAAAAGCAGACATAACACCTACATTGACAAGGCCGGCGCAAAGAGTGACAAGAATCCAAGGCGCCCTTGAGAAAAACTTTTTTATTAGAGACTCTTGTTCACTAATCTTCTCAGTAGTACCTGCCATATTAGCGATCGTCTCATCAGAAATATCCTCGATCGCTTCAATAACATCTTCGTACGTGATCACCCCAAGAGGTCTATCTTGATCATCGACAACAGGAAGAGCGCCTATCTTATATCGCTCTACCAGATCGATCACCTCTTCTCTTGAAGTACTAGGAGCTACTTTATGGGATAAGGCCCTCATAACCTGGCGTAGAGGAAGATCTGCAGGGTTAATAATAAGGTTGCGCGCCGGAACATATCCTTGGAGCTCTCCAGATAGGTTAACTACCAAAATCTTGGTGATCAACCCAACACCTGGGTTATCCCGAATTTTAGTCGACACCTCACCGATGGTGGTATCCATAGGAAAAGCGAAAAACTCATTAGTCATGAGTCTTCCGGCAGTATTGCGTTCGTGTTTATTAATCTCTCTAATTTTAGTAGCTTTTAAAGGATCTAACAATTCCAAGACCCTTCGAAAGCGACGCTCTGAAATATCTTCAAGAACTTCGACAGCTTGATCGGGCGGCATGAGCTCAATCAGTTTTTTTACTTCTTGATCTGCTATATGACGGAAAACAGCAATTCTAGTACTGCTGTCTGTATTCATAATAAATGTAATTTTAGATCCCATGTCATTTAAATTTTCATACAGAATAGGTCTATCCACAGCTGGTAAACGACTGGCTGCATAAGCTAAGTCTACAGGCGAATGCTCGGATGCGATCTTAGCGATATCATGAAAAACAACAGTCGATGTCTGTTTATGAAACGCCTGCTCTAGCTTCTCATTTAAAATATCATCTAACTGGGATGTTTTGGAATCTAAAAGACTAGAGGACGAGTGGACCGCTTCTTGATCGGCTGAAATAGGATCATCTGTAAAATCTTGCATGCCACCCTCCTATTAAAGAACTAGATTATATTCATGAGAGCCCAATATTTACAATTCTTTAAATCAAAGCAAGCAGGTTAAAAACAACATAGATAAAAAGACCCATTGATAAAAAATCGAATAGGATCGAGATCCTTAGATATCGGGTGATAAGGCGTGGGACTAACACAATGTATTAACGGCCAAGCTTATAAAATGCTGATTAAAAAAAACAACTTAAGTAAGTTATTTAAATCATTAAAAATAAAAAAATCAAACCCATGATCTAATTTAAATAAAAAATACCGATAAAATAAGAGATGTGTTTAAAAATAAATTATTTTTAAACACATCTCTATGAAGACTGTCAAATGAATCAGATAACCTGATCAATTAATGAATTGGCAGGCGATCCCAATGTCAGATCTAACTTTAACTCTGCAGAAGCAAAATGCAAAAGCCTTTTATCGGCACGTACAGCCTGCTCCACCATCTCCCCATCCCCTTGCAATACCTTGGAAATCCGTGCAAACATAGGGGGAGTTGCTCGGATCGCCGCAAGGACCATCTCTCGATCAGCTTTGAAGGAATCATCGACATAATCTAAATTGTAACCATTTAATATTACTGCAGCAGCAACCAATTCCCTATCCTTTCTGAGTTCTGTAGAAGCCCAAGCAAGTATTGGGGGGCAGTCTGACCGCCATCTCTCTAGGGCCTTGAGGAAGAATTCCCGATTATTCTTCAGTCGATCAGAAGCAAATTCCAAAGCCTTTGGGTTATTTTCTAAAGCTACAAGGACCAACTCTTCATCGTCCTTCAATGCAGGGGAAACACAATCTAGCCGGGAACCGTATAATCCAACCAGCTCTAATGCAGTCTCTTTATCATCCACGGTACGATTTAAAACAAAGATCTGGAAGAAAATTTTGACCGCTCTTACAGAAGCAGAACCTAATCGGATGGCAGAAGATGAAGTGGTCGATAAACACTCGACACTTCTGTCTTTAAAATTTTTCCATGTACTACAACAGCTTGCACATAGATGTCTAGATTCCATATATATTTCATCTGTGGAAACCATACCAGTGTGATCGATCAGATATGCATCAGCATATCGATAAGAAGGAGAGAACATAAAACTACCTATCTTAAAAAAGATTCGAACCAAGTCGCTATAATAATAAAGATACGGTAAAGAATTTTTAAATAAAGGACAAGCTCATCCCGATTTGATGTGAAATCGCTTACACAAGAAAACACCATCAGAAATCCATTAAAAGCCTCTATATCGAACCTCTTTTAACAAGAATTTAAGTGAATGCTTTGAGAGGTCTACAAGCCATCTTTGTAATAAACTTTCAATAAACCCAGCTCAGATGACCTTGAGAGCAGATCATTAATCTTTTTAGGATTAGAAAGAAGAGGATTGCCTGTTAGGATTAATTCCTTGATATGAACTAGACAATCAGCACGAGCGAATTCATCCGGGAGCCGCTCGAGATTTAAATCACTTAAATCTAAGATGCCAGAAGAGTTACCTGAATTTTGCAAATACAGCAGCAAGCGAGCATCTAACGTATCACTACCTAAAGGTAGATCTTTACATCGAGTCTGCAGAGATTCAATCCATTTATTCTTTGCTTCATTTATTTCCTCAGGCAGCCCATGAACAAGATTTCTTGTTCGCAGGTAATTCCCTGGCAGTCGAATACAATAAGGAATCGATGATAGATTCCACAAAGAGGAAATCGTCAGCGCAATCGCGGCCATGGCGCTGGGAGGAACGCTCGGATCCAACATAGACAAAGCCACAGATGTCGTATAAATAGATTTAATAGACCATGCCCCAAGAATAGACTTAGTTAAAAGTAATCTCTGAGGAGTTTTAGCAATAGTTTGGATGGATTTTTTATATATTTGATCTATTGATCTTAGACACCAATGTTTTTGCTTTAAAGATGTCTCATCGATTCGGGCTAGACGGTAGTTATAAGGACGTAATGTCCGATTCTGATTACTCACAGAAGAAATCGTAGAGCCCGCAGGAGACGTCTTAGAAGGGACAGAGCCCATCCACCGACAACCTGCCTGACACCCAGTCGCTCGAGACGAATTATAAAAACCACATCTAATAAAATTCATTATAAAAACCACATTTTTACTTAATTACTATTATAAAATAATAGAAATTACAAATAAATAATATATATTATTTTAAATTAAAACATGTAATTAAATTAATAATTAATATTTTTATAATAAACAAAAGGGAATAAGAATAATGGACTTAAGGTCCATTAAGAAAAAGGAAGTACCTTCCCTATTAAATAACGACAAATACCGAATCTCTAAGATGCAATCATAGACTTGGTTTTTTCGCAGCTAACCATCCGATAGGAATAACAACTTTATCCTTAAAATCAGCCAAACTTGTAGCTTTTAATGAAGATTCGAAATAACATTTAGGTTTTTTCAAATTCAACTTAAGATTAAAATATCATGTATCAACCAGAAAAAATTCGTAACATAGCGATTATCGCCCACATTGACCATGGGAAAACTACCATGCTCGACAGCCTTCTTAAACAATCGAATAACTTTCGTGAAAATGAAAAAATCCCAGAACGAGTTATGGATAGCTTTGATCAAGAAAAAGAACGTGGAATCACGATCTTTGCAAAACATACAAGTATTTTCTTTGAAGATTACAAAATCAACATCATTGATACCCCCGGACACTCAGATTTCTCTGGTGAAGTAGAAAGAGTCCTAGGTCTTGTCAACTGCGTTCTTCTTTTAGTCGATGCGCAAGAAGGGCCAATGCCTCAAACACGCTTTGTATTGTCACAAGCATTAAAAATGGGGCTTAAGCCGATTGTTGTTCTCAACAAAATTGACAGACCTCACGCAGATCCTGATCGAGCTCTCAACCTTACATTCGATCTATTTGTAGAGCTAGGGGCAACCGACGAGCAACTAGATTTCACTGTCTGTTACGCATCAGGTCTTTCTGGTTTTGCAACAAAAGAACTTAATGACCCAAGAGTGAATATGAGACCTTTATTCGAGCTGATCGTAGAAAAGGTTCCAGCGCCACCAGGAAATATGGACCTTCCTTTCCTTATGCAAGCGACAACACTTAGCTATGACGATTTCGTCGGTAGACAGGCTTGTGGAAGGATTTTAGAGGGGCAAGTTAAAAAAGGACAAACTCTAACCCGTATTGACAAAAATGGTCACCCAACACAACACAAAATCGTTCGTGTAGAAGGTTACCACGGCCTTAAAAAAGTAGAGCTAGAAGAAGCAGGCGTGGGTGACATCGTCAGTTTATCTGGTATGCCAGAGGTAATGATCGGTGACACTTTATGTGACCCACACCACATTGTACAACTACCACCGATTTCTCTTGCAGAGCCAACATTGTCGATCGAAATATCGGTAAATAATGGTCCTTTAGTCGGTAGAGACGGCAAGCATATCACAATGAATAAAATCCGTGATCGCCTGATGATGGAAAAAAGAGCGAACATCTCTTTAAAGATTGAAGATTCTGATGCTCGTGAAGACTCGATTCGTGTATGTGGTCGTGGAGAATTGCACCTAGCGGTTCTTATTGAAACAATGAGACGGGAAAACTACGAATTTGTTATCTCAAAACCTCAGGTTATTATTAAGAAGATCGATGGAGTAGATCATGAGCCTCTTGAAGTGGCACATATTGAAATACCCCAAGATTTCTCAGGTTCTGTGATTGAAGAGCTCTCCCGCAGAAAAGGGGAAATGAGAGCGCTCAGCACAAATGAGCACAACATCACAACGATTGAATTCTTAATCCCAACTCGAGGACTGATGGGATATAAAAATGAATTCATGACTGTCACACGTGGTCTTGGAATTTTAACATCTGTATTTGATAGCTACTTTCCTTGGAAAGGAGAGATCCCAGGAAGAACTAAGGGAGCGCTCATCTCTAACGGTCCTGGTAAAGTAACAGGCTACGCCTGCTTTAGTATCCAAGACAGAGGATCTCTGTTTGTAGGTCCTGGCGAAGAGGTTTATGAAGGGATGGTTGTTGGAGAAAACAGCAGGGATAATGACTTAGTTGTCAATGTCGTCCGTGGTAAGCAGCTGACCAACGTACGCGCATCCGGCACTGATGAAAACATTATCCTGACTCCTCCTAGAACATTTACTCTTGAGCAAGCAATTGACTTTATTCAAGACGATGAACTCATTGAGGTCACCCCTCACTTCATCAGATTGAGAAAAAGATTCCTTGCAGAAACAGATAGAAAGCGCAAAGGGTAGCTTCAACCCACAGCTTAATAAAAAGACCCTAGGTTAAAACCTAGGGTCTTTTTATTCTGCTCGACACCGCAGGATTCACGAATTCTTAAACAAATATCTCTTGATTCTTTTGCTTACACAAATCCTATTTCTGGTTTAGGTGTTTCTAATGATGTAGATATTTCTAATGAACAAATTAGACGATCTGCCCCATACAACACCACACCTACCCCGATCACAGAGAGGATCAAGTCCTCCGCTATCCTAGAAATTTCTGCAGAAGAATCTTTATATGAAGGCGTTTTAGGTGCAGAGTCCCCCTTTATTTCAGCCAATCGGGAATCCCAGTACGTTCCCAAGGCGGCAATGCTATACATCCCCATCTCGACTAAATGGATACATGCACAAGCCCCATATACACCGGAAATAAGGAGTAGCCTCTTATCATCGTTGTGAGAAGTTCCCGCAGCAAGCAGCCCACATCCAAAACCACTCATGCCGCTTATTACACAATCTCTTATCCAAGGTGCTAAAATGTCTGACATCTTAAATCTTCTTTTTTATATTGATTTAATAAAAGATTAATTATTAAATTAAATCTAATTGTAATATATTATATAAAAATATGAAATTAAATTAAAAATGCATTTAATTTGTAAAAATAAATATCATAATTTAAATAGAAATTAATACTACCTGCATACAGATATACTAAAAATAACCAGTCGGGTAATCTTGAAACAATATTGAATAGCTGTTTATATGAAGCACCTATTTCGTCTGATGCTTGGCTCGATCGAGAAAGAACAGGCAAATAAGCCAAAGTCTGCCACCCTTTTGCGAAAACATCCCCAGCATAGGTTTTAAAATTTCTGACATATTTTATCGCTTTTATTTTAAAAATGATTTGAATTAAATTTTATTTAAAATATTATATTTAAAATTTAATTTTAAATTATTATAAATGCAAAAAAATAATAAATATGTTAACCTTAATCTAGCAAATACCTAAGACTAGTAAAAATAAAACAGATGGAAAATTGAAAAAGGAGTTTGAATGTTAACCAGGATAACATCTGCACAAATCAACACATATCAAGAACACACTTACGATATGTTGAATAACCTTTCTACAAACCATCGAAATATCAGAGGCCTCCTTGCGCTACCTGTGGCTATATTGGATGTTGCAACCCAGTTTATGAAGACCCCTCTTCATGCTATCGAATCAGCGGCGATGGCTGTGATCAATCTGATTGGAGCAAGTTTTTCTAATCGATACACACTAGCAGACGCTTTAACCTCGATGGAGATGGCTATTAAATACTCGCTGCAGACCCCGGTTTGCCTTCTTTTTACCCCTTTTAAGATTATGGCTCAATTTTTTAGGATTACCACCGATCCACAAGCAAGATCTATCAACGAAGAAGGTGAAGGATCCGTTGAGGGCGCAGCTTTTGTGGCAGTGGTCCTACCTTATCAAATTCTTTGCGCGGTTCTGCAACCAATGATTCAGCTATGTGTCAATCAAGAGCCATCTCCAGCAAACACCTTTTGAGGTTCTACGCTCACAGATAGATTCAAGCTCCATCGAAAAACAATAGAGCTATTTGATTATATCAACTCAGCAATCGTAACAGCGCACAAGGCCATGGGTTCTGATAAAGTAAAAGCCTTTGTTTGAATCCATATTAAAGATACGAAGGTTAAGATCTTTCAAAATCACATTTATCTAAAGTAAAGGCAATTGCTATAAAAGCCTGGTTGATTTTGCAACTCTATTGTGCTACATCATTACTTATCTATCAGATCAAGAAGGTAATTCCCATGCAAACTAAGGACCATAGAAACAATCCATCTAAAGAAAATATCTGGGAAATGTTTGACCAAATATGCCCGACCTACGACAGGGTAAATCGCGCAATGACAGCAGGTTTAGATCAGCGATGGAGAAGAAAAATCGCTAAGTTACTGCCTAAAAAAAGCAATATGGCTTTATTAGATTGCGCAACAGGGACTGCTGATCAAATCCTGTCGATTATGCAAAACACCTCGTCTATCAAAACAGCTATAGGGATTGATATGGCAGAAAAGATGCTTGAGATTGGCAGGGGGAAAATAGAGGCCACAACCTATAAAGAGCAAATTGAGCTAATCCGTGCAAGCGCTCTAGAGATCCCCTTTCCAGATGAGACTTTTGATTGCGTCACGATGTCTTTTGGAATACGCAATGTCACGTGCACATCTACGTGTCTCAAGGAAATCTATCGGGTGTTAAAACCATCAGGAAAAGTTCTTATCTTAGAGTCCTCTATCCCTACGAATCCCATCTTTAAACAGATGCACCTGATCTACTTAAGACACCTCCTTCCAAGACTTGGGGGCTTTCTGTCTCAAAAAAAAGAGGCCTATATTTATTTAAATCAAACAATTGAAACCTTTCCTTCTGGAAAACAATTTACTCAACTACTTACAAATAGCTTCTTTATTCAACCAAAAATTCATCCAATGTTATTTGGAGCTGTAACGATTTACGAGGCAGACAAACCAGAGGAGCATCTACTTTGAAACATACAGTTACCTTAGATGATCAAAGCTACATTATAGAAAGAAAAGAAGAAATTATTGAAGAGATAGACCTCATTGCCTTACTTCAACAACAAAGCCTGTATCCAAAATTCTACTGGAAAGGGCGGGGATCTGAGGAGACGATCATCGCAATCGGGTCATGCCTGCGGCTAGATCATGTGCCAGGATCTATTCTTGCAGATCCAAATATCCGGTTTTATGGAGGGCTCTCTTTTCTAGAAAACACGATTCCCTCAACTTTATGGAAAGAATTTCCAGCCACGTATTTTTTTCTGCCTTGTATTGAAGTGATACAAACCCCCTCTTCTACCCGTCTGATTACATATGCACTCTTTGAGAATCCACTACCAAATTACCAGAACATAAGCTCAGAAGATACCAATCCAGAACCCTATGTATGTAAAAGGACAGATCTACCGACAAATAGCCAGTGGCTGGATTTGATTGGTAAGGCATTAAAAAAAATTAAGGACAAGGATCTACAAAAAGTTGTACTGGCACGAATGAGTACGTTTGAGACTACAGGTATCATCAGCCCTTACCTATTTCTAAAAACTCTACAGAATCAATCTGTCCATACAACAGTATTCTTATTTATGCCAAAGCAAGACTCAACCTTTTTAGGATCAACCCCAGAAAAACTCTATACTAGACAAAACAGAGATCTGCAAACTGAGGCTCTTGCAGGAACGACAGTGCGGGGAGCCACACCCTTTGAGGACGCCGAGCATCAAAAAAAACTGCTACAAAGCTCAAAAGACATCCGAGAGGTCCAAGCGGTTGAATCGTTCCTCACAAGCACGTGTCAGATGATTAGCGATAAAATAGATTGGCAGGGGCAATACCGTATCATCCAAACAGCAAAAGTCCAGCATCTGTATAAACAACTCTGTTGTATTCTTAAAGAGTCTATCAATGATAAAATCCTTTTAGAGTGCTTGCATCCCACTCCTGCTTTAGCAGGGCTCATGCAAGAGATGGCCTTATCTTTTATTCAAGAGCATGAACCATTTGATAGAGGATGGTATGGAGGGTGTATTGGATGGATAAGCCAGGATGCTGCAGATTTTGCAGTGAGTATAAGGTCGGCGTTAGTATCTAAAAACAAAATCCATCTATTTGCTGGAACAGGTATTGTAGAAGGATCCGATCCTGAAAAAGAATGGGATGAATTAGACCATAAAATCTCTCAATTTGGAGCACTTTTGCATGAATGATGAGCAAGGAGCAATTAATGAGCGCTGGGCCTATCAAATCATTGATCTTTTCATTCAACAAGGCATTGATTATTTCTGTATAGCACCTGGATCTAGGTCGAGCCCTTTGATTCTTGCAACTGCCAATCACCCTAGAGCTAAAACATTTATTCACTATGATGAAAGAGGGCTTGGCTTTCATGCCCTAGGCTATGCCAAGGCCTGTCGGAGAGCTGCGGTGGTGATAGTAACCTCAGGGACCGCAGTTGGCAACCTTATGCCCGCTGTTATGGAGGCAAGAGCCTCTCATCTGCCTATGATTATTCTTTCAGCAGACCGCCCACCTGAGCTCAGAGACTGCGGCGCCAATCAAACCATCAACCAAATAAACCTTTTTAGCTCTTTTGTGACATGGCAGATAGAGCTGCCCTGTCCCTCATCTGATCTGCCAGAGAGATTCTTAAGCTCAACCCTTTCTTATGCAGGTTTTATCACCCATGATCTACCTGCAGGCCCCATACAAATCAACTGCATGCTAAGAGAGCCCCTCCACACTAAAGACCTACATTTTCCAATCCCTGCCCCCCAAGAGATTACCTATTACAATAAAACAATCAACACTCTATCTAATGAAGATCTTGCAAGCTTATCTCAGAGACTGAGTCGTTATGAATCTGGCATGATTTTTGTAGGATCCCTCGCTAGCCCCTCAGATGCAAAGGCTATATTAGATCTGGCTCAAGCGCTCCACTGGCCTGTTGCCTGTGACATCACCTCCTCCATTAGATCCCACTTACCTCATGAACTAGTGATCCCCTATTTTGAGCTGATTGCACAAAGCCACGTGATACAACCTATCGATTGCATCCTCCACTTTGGAGATAGAAATGTATCTAAAAAAATCAGTCAGTGGCTAAGCGTGCAACAAGCAGATTATCTGCTTGTTGCTGAACATACAGATCGTTTCGATCCTAAATACCGGATCGATGCTCGATATACATGTAATATATCTTGGTTATGTAATGCTCTAATTCCGTTCATACAACCAGAGGCAGCGATCCTCTCATCCAAGCTATTAGATCACAGTCACCAGATCAGTTATCTTTTGGATCAAGATATCTTTGATAACGATTGCATAAGTGAACCTTATCTCTTTTATTTTTTAAGCCACACCATGCCTGATGATTGGGATCTATTTATCGGCAATAGCATGCCAGTAAGAGATGCTGACACCTTCTTTTATCCGGAGGGATTTCGCGGACATATCTTTGTCAATCGTGGGGTCTCTGGGATCGATGGGAACCTGAGTACAGCAGCGGGGATTGCAGCCGCTCTTGAGCATCCCCTCGTTGTTATTGTAGGAGACCTGACGTTCATGCATGATATGAATGCTTTAGAGCAGATCGCTCAAAGTAAAACACCGATCATATTGATTGTGATCAACAATGGTGGTGGTGGGATTTTCTCCTTTTTACCGATTAAGAAAAAGGAGAAAGAATTCGAGACTTTTATCGCCACTAAACATACAAGATCGTTTGAGGCATTAGCCTCTTTTGTAGAATTAGACTCTTTTTATCCAGAGAATACTCAAGCCTTAGACCTTATTTGGAGTGAGCTCTGTAAAAACCCAAGAACGTGTATGATTGAGCTGCAGACTGATAGAGAAGATAATGTAGCCCTTCATAATCAGATAATCGAAAAGGTAAAACAAAAATGCTCCCCTTTAACACCTACGGGTCTCATACCAATCCCCCACTGATTTTCTTACATGGACTTCTTGGATTTAAAGAAGATTGGAATGAGGTGATCTCAAGGCTTGAAGATGCATTTTACTGCATAGCCATCGACCTGCCGGGACATGGTCAAGCCTTATCCCAAATCGATCCACTATCTGCTATCAAACATACGATCGATCAATTAGGGATCGATCATCCCTCAGCTGTTGGTTACTCCCTCGGGGGTAGAATCTTAATGAAGCTGCAGAAACAGTATCCTTTCTATTTTGACCATCTCACGTTTTTATCAGCCCACCCAGGACTTATGGTTCAGTCAGAAAAAGACAAAAAAAAACAAGAAGAAGAGGTTTGGATAGAAAGGATGCAGACAAAGGGGATCGAGGTATTCTTAAAAATGTGGTATGATCAGCCCCTTTTTTCATCTCTACACAAAAAAACAGAGCTGTTAGCATCGATAATCAAAACTCGCAGTACCCAAAATCTTCTGAGCATCCTCACACTCTACCGGCAGTTTAGGCTATCGGAGCAAGAGCATTTCAGGCTGTTGCCAAAGAGGACAAGCTTTTTTTACGGGGAAGAAGACCTCTCTTATAAAAATCTGTATATGCAAAAACAATGGAACATACCTCTATTCTCGATTGCAGATAGCTCTCATGCTGTTCATTTAGAAAACCCACATGCATGCTCTAGCAAAATAAGAGAGCTACAGAGTTAGTCCGAATATGCTGGGATACTCATAAACCTTAAGCAAGCCATCTGATCTCCTTTATTGAGGCCGAACACTAACATTTTTTTCAAAGCCCCTCTCATACTTTTTCCATGTGAATAACCTCTATTTTTAACAAAAATCAGAAATTTGTCGGCTATTT
>CAMCLJ010000028.1 GCA_945875745.1 Chlamydia trachomatis | reverse complement strand
CAGGATTATATCGCCTCTTTTATCACGAACGGGTAAATCAACGAAGTTTTTTTATATGACACTCTTCCCCGATCGATAGGAGCCAGGATTGCAAGTGATATTACAGAAGCGATTGAGTCGGGAGGTTATGGACCGACTCACAGCCCGTGCTTGTAATAAAGCTAGGAAGTATTCGATCAATATTGACTCTTTGGTTCACGATATGTTTACCTATACATACAATTGATAGAATGGAGAAGATTTTAGCAGAAAATAACTGGCTTGGGATCGATTAATCATTCTTTTCATGGGATTTTAGTTGGGGACCTTATGGGGGTAAACTGTATATAATTGTTCTAAAATATTGCAATAGAGTCTCTAAGATCACCTCGCTATCGGTTACTAGTACTAAGAGTGTCTTATAAATTTTTAATAATTAAAATCGAATAATATATTAGTTTAATTTTTAATTAATAATGTATAAATATATTTTAATACCTAGTTGTTATTTAATTGATTTTCAATTATGTATATAATACAATTTTTAATTGCAGTGCAACGGAGTTCTTTATGACATCTATTACTACCTCTACAATGCCCGCAAGTCATTTAGAGCCCCTTCTTTCTAAAGGACCAAAAGAGTCTCTTCCAGAGAGCAGAACCTGGTCGGTGCTGAAGAACCTTGCATCTATTCCCAATGGCGTATACAGATTCGTTCATTTTCTTAGCTCTAAGCTGTTTCCAAGCGCCCTAACACCTAAGCCGATACAGGATTCTAAGCCATTAACAGGCAGGATAGAGGCTTTAGGTCAAGGGCTCCAAGCGATCTGTCATAGAATTGTTCAGCTAGCAAGCCGTTTACGTCATTTAGTAACTGGTTACGAATCGGATGCAAGGGGTATTGGTAATTTAGGAAATACCTGTTTTATGAATGCTGCGCTCCAGTTATTAGTGAGTATAGACAATATTGAAACAGCGTTAAGTTATACTTTAACTCAAGAAACAGGAGAAGATCCCGCTTCTTTTCAGCAAAGGCAACAGCTACAAGAAAGTGTAAGAGGGCTTATTTCTGAGTTGAAAACAGAAAACCCTAATAGAGAAGTGATTAATACAGCTGCAAAGGCAATTACAGATTCACCGAAAATTAGAAGCCAATTTCCCAACATTACCCGTCATCAAGGGGATAGTTTTGAATTTTTTCAAATTATTAGCAATTTATTGCAGATCAATAACCAGCTAGGATCTTCTATACAAGGGGGAAATTATAGAGCGCAAACAGATAGGTCTATCGGTGGAAACCCTCAGTATTCTAATTTAATTCCTTTGGAGAAACCCAATTTTGGCGTAGGTCAAGAGCTGAATATGAACGAACTTGTTGCAGAAAATTTAAAGGAACGTAAGAATCCTGAGGCTAATGATGAAAACTTACGCAGCCAGCAAACTCGTTATACACATGATAACCTGAAAGAATTTGTGAGTATATCCTTTGTTTTGCCCCGATTTGTTGATGATTATTATCAAAGTTGGACGGGAGAGACAGCTTATGCTCAGAAAAAATCTCAAGGAAAAATAACCTCTATTTTCCAAGAAAAGTTAAAACTACCTATCAACAAACAAGTCGTCAGATTAGAAGCCTCATCTGTTGTTTGTCATAAGGGTAGTGGTATAAAATCTGGGCACTATGTCACCATTGTTAGAGATGGTGATGCATTTAAAGAGATCTCTGACGCTTATAGCCGAAGACTTTCATTTGAGCAGGCAGAGGAAATCGTTTCTAGAAATGGCTACATGGTTAATTATAAGCGAGTTGCTTCTGAAACGGCAGCAGACTAATATACGGGCTCTGTGTTCTGATATTTCTTTGTTATTTCAAAAGCTCGTTAAATGGCTAGGAATATCCAATCTACTCTTTCTTTCCATATTCTCCGCATTTATCGCTATTAGCCTACATCGATTCCTTTCAGCCATAACACCTATTGGATTGTTAATCCTTCCCTTTTTTCTTTTAGGAATCACCTGGAGACCATTACCACTATCTAGAATATGGTAGGTTCGATACTGTTAGCAAGTAGCACAGCCGTTTTTCATGGAATTAAGCTACACAGCTCTTTTTTAAGAGGTTTCCTCTATATGATTAACGTTAATATTATGTTATCTGTTATTATATTAATTATAGCTATAAATTTACTTCCTAAATTGAGACCGTTGAACAAGCTGCCTAAGGCAGCCCGTTCAACGGTCTCAAAATCCAGGTAAACACCCCCGAAACATACCCTAGTTGCCAAATATTAAATTTTAACTAAAGAGCATTTATGACCATACAAAATCAAGGTAGAGCCCCAATCTACCTACCAAAAGAAGTGCAGACCCTTATCCGTGAATATGCTCAATACTATCCAGCCTGGACTGCTGTATCTAAAGTCTGGAAAACGACAATGTTAGAAAAAACCTATCACCCCGCTCTACTTGATTTATGTAAAAAAGGGGGTATTCAAATTGAAAACCTTCCTAAGATAAAGAATCTAGATATAACCGGGAAAGAACATGTTAAAGGGATACACACATCCCAAATGCCATTTCCTATAATGAGATTTGAAATCGAAGGCTGCAAGGGGTTGGCTATATCCATGAAAAATCGGAAAGAGCCATTTCCTAGTGATCCTCTCTTTCAAATAGCTACATTTATACAGAATAGAACTCTAAAAAAAAGATGGACAACTATACACCCGCAGCGTGGCGCGATAGATGGAATTAACCTCCGAACTTTAGCTGGTCCGATCGATATCATTTTAAGGGATCAAAGTCCAGGCCTGAGATTAACTCAACGGCAAGAACAAATGGATCGCTATAAAGCAAAAAGACCCTAAAGGGACCCTCTTTTTAGTGCTGCTAAATTCGCATCCATATTCCGGTCTACTGTAAGCGGTAAGCGAGTCCATCTTTTAAGCAATTTCCTTCTTTAGCTGAAAAAATCCCTTCTTAAATAAAGCAAGGAGGGAATCAATGACCATCAAGGTGGAGTGGTAAAAAAGAAGAGAAGAGTACAGTCTAAGCAGAATTTCTATAATAGCCTATTGTAAGATCCATTGGCTACATCGCTTTTTTTTTTATAGATCGCAGACAGCTTTTTATATGCAGAAGTAATGCCTTGAGCCAGATCATCAGGGATCTCACTAGATAGTATAAGGTCCCTTGCTTTTTTACTTGCAGCCTGCAGGGCTTTTGTATCAGAAGGGTTGACTTTGCTTAAAATTTCTTTCAGAGCTGTTTGGATGTTGTTGCAATAAAGAGGGCGTGATCGATCAGATCTATAGGGGTCACGTATACAGGATATCCCGGTCCAGGAATGAGCCGGATATTATCTGGTAGCAGATCATGGAGTCCATATTTTACAATCGTATGAGTTTGGCCACCACAAACCTCCATGATTGTCCATGTTTGAGTTGTGATCTATTTGAGCTTTAATGCAAGGGTTTTTACCAGATCTGGTCTGCGAAATTCATCAACGTATTTCATAATACCACATTTTGCAGCAAATGTAGGGTTTCTTGGACATGCCGTTCATTGAGTATAGTGAGGGCAAAAGCTACATGAACGATCACGTAGTCATGCACCTGAGCCTCGGGTGTGTATGCTATGCATACTGTTTTAATCACACCAGAAAAGTCAACCTCTGCCCATGGGAAGGGGTCCTTGATCTATGAGCTTAAAGAATTTTTCAGGGATTGCAAGACACATACACGACTCTTTATATTACAACACTTAAGATCCATAGAATAAATGAAATCTTTTAATTAAGAAACGGTAACCTGCGGCAGGAATTGTTGCTACCTCATAATAAATATAGAGTGCAATCCTGTTGCGAGGATTAATGTGAGTAGTACATATACAATTTTGGATTGACATAAAATTTGTTATAACCTTTCAGAGCCATCGATGCATGCAATGTGAGATGCTCACAGGTAATCGGTGTTTGCAATACAATTGGAATCATTTGACCTGTCGATTGAAAATAGGCATTATCCTTAATTTGATTTAGTTCTAAATATTTCTGAAAATCTAGATTGGATTCTGGGGTCGACTGTATGATTTGTTGATAATAATTTGCAAGATCAGACGTTACAGTTCCTGAATATGTAAAATTGGTGATAACAGATCTCTTGTATATAGCAAGACCACCAAATGCTGAATAAACGGATCTATAGGTTATGCCTTCTATGGCAAACCATTTATTTTCTACAGATAGTGTATTCCAAAAATAGGATCCGAGTAATTCTGGCCCAAAACAGTGCATCTCGTCTCGGTATGCGTAACGATCCCAGTATAAAAAACCGTTATTAAATACTCCATTTGCAGAAATACAATCCCATTCCCCGGGTTTTTGGATTGTATTGACAATTTCAGCAATCGGCCAGGGGGTTAAAAAATCTAAATCAACCATAATTAAGTATTTAAAATCATCATATTGTGCATTTTGAGCTACAGACAGGACTATGTTTCGAGCTCTGGCTATGCGTTCTTCTCTTGTCGGAGGTAATTTCCTGGTAGAAATTTTTTGAGAAATAAAATTCACATGAGAGTTTAATTTTGCCCATTTTTTTAGTAATCTAACCGTTTGATCTTGGGAGTTATTTTCATATATAATTACAGCGTAATCTTGAAATTGCTGGCCTAGTTTTTCAATATTTTGAATTATATTAGGAACTGCAGCTTGAATATTTTTGCAAACACCACAAATAAGAACTTTTTCTGTTTGCTGAGTTGTAGGTGGTTTAGAAAATAGTTGATAAGGATTTATCGATAAACATAGAGATAGATAGAAAATAAATGAACATATATGCATAAAACACTTTTTTAATATGTGAAAATAGTAACTGAATTTTTATTTAATCAAATTTAGGAATAAATATTCAATTAAAATCTTCATTATATCTTTTTACAAGATTCAAGAGCCCCCATCATTGGGTGTGTGTGCCGGTGCAGACGTGGGCAGTAGCCAGCATGCTTAAGTCGAGTGATAATTTTTTCTACAAGGACCTTGTTTTGCATCACCCCACCTTTGAGTAAGATGTCTTTAATGCCTTCCTTTCGAGCAATTTTAACAGCATATTCACCTATTGCCACATGGAATGCGTCATTGATGATGCTATGGGCAATATCATTTTACCAAGATTTTCTTTTTGTCTATCTCGATAATATAATGAATAATTTACATATTCAGCAACGATGTATCTGTAAAATCCAGACAGCAGATCGGTTGTTTCTACTTATTTTTCAAATATGAATTATTCTTTACTTTAATTGTATTTTTATATATAATTTTGTTTATCTTTTAATTGATGAGGTGAGAATGTATTCAGTCAACCCTAGTATTTTTTATTCACATGGCTTATCTTTTTGTAAAGAGGCAGCACAGAGCTTTCCTGTACAGAGAATCACATGGGCAGGTTTTAAGACCCTCGCCTCGATTATTTTAATTCCTTACGGTTTATATAAACTGGTTAATTCTCTCGCACTTGCCTTAATTGTTCCCTCCGCTTATATAACAGCCCCAACAGGAAATGAGAACTTTAAGGGTACTGCTCAGCGATTATCCTTCCCAGTACATGGGGTCGGGAATATAGAGGGCATCATCATTTGTTCTTCTTCAGAAAAATCTAGTAAATGGCTTTTGGGGGCAAATGGTAACGGTGAATTGTATCAGAATCTGTTAGGTCTCTCTGATCGGGGATGGGGGAACTTCCCAAATCCAAAATTAGAGTACATGCAACGCTTAAGTCCTAATGTAGTTTTATTTAACTATCCCGGTGTCGGCAATAGTGAAGGGACACCAACCCCTGACAAGATGCAAAAAGCATATCGAGCTGTTTTGTTGTATATAGAAAATGAATTACAGGCCAACGAAATTATTGGGTATGGATTTTCTTTAGGTGGTGGAGTGCAAGCAACAGCGTTGGTAGACCATAAACTCAAGGAAAACGTAAAATATGTATTTACTCAAGATCGTAGCTTTTCTAGTTTGAGTAATGTAGCAACTGGAATCTTTCCTTCTTGCATGAACACCCTAGTAAGAGGGCTCATATGGGGTCTGGGCTTAGAAATGGATTCGGCTAAAGCCATTGAGAAGGTAGGTCCAAACCGTTTTATTATTTTGCAAAAAGGGCTTCCTGCTCAGGGGGAGCGCAAAGCTCAGACACTTGACGATGGTGTCATCACAGAGCAAGCAGCTTTATCAAAAGTAGAGGGTCTGCATGAGAGGACTATACTAATTCGCGAGCAACACTGTGAGAGTTTATCCGAAGCAAGCTTCCTTGAACTCCACGCAAAGGTCGATGAGATTTTGAGCCAATAAAACTAGATTCTATGTGATTAGGATCTTCTTTAGACGGTCTTTTTTACAAGACTAAGCAGCTGCCCTGTTGCAATCGCCCCATCATTGGGGTGTGTGCCGGTGCAGATGTGGGCGGTGGCCAGCATTTTTAAGTCCAGTTACGATTTTTTCTACAAGGACCTTATTTTGCATCACCCCACCTGTGAGTAAGACGTCTTTAATGCCTGCCTTTCACGAGCGATTGCTAAGATTTTTTTTATAAGTTGATCGATAAGCCCTTGTTCATGCATAGCTGCGTTTCCTCTTCGTTAAAAATTTTTTGTGCCACTTCTTCAACAGCTTTTTGTACGGGTGATGAAAGAAGCCCCGTCACCTCAAAACAGGCTCCTTCAATGGCGTAGATAATAAGTTGTTTAGGCATTTGCCCTAGCGCTTTTGCCAGGACAATACTTTGGCTGATAGTAATACCATGTGTCGATGTCTTGGTGTTTTCAATAGGCAGGGGCTCTTTGAGAGCATCTATACGGATCCATGTGCCCGGAGCATGAGATGACTGGCAAGCATCGACTAAGATAACTTTTTCATAGCTTTGAAATATTTCAAGAAGGTCTGCAACATCACCACGAGATTTTTGTAGAGTGACTTTACCATGTGTTTTAATTTCTAGGGCATCGATGACTGCCCAGCCAGCACCATCATCACCACGAAATGGGTTGCCGATACCAAGAATGAGAAATTCATTCATATCTTTTCTCCAGTTTTAAAAAATGGGCAGAACAAGAGATACATGGGTCGTAGTTGCGTACCGACTGCTCACATTTCCACTGCAGCTCTTGTTCGGAAAAGAGTCTGTCATAGACGATCACTTCATTATGGACTTTTGGTCCATACAACGCATAACCATCATCTTGTACTATTTGTAGTAACCTCCTGAAGGCACTAAGAGAGCAAATCCGTTTTTTATATGTCATGCAAGCATCTTAAGAGGTGAGTGGGGAATCAAACGGAGTTATATGCTCATCTGTGTTTTTCAACAAAAGTTTTTTAAATTTTTGTTCTAAGACCTTTGGCCCCCTATGGGACTATCGTTTGAAGTGCATCGATCTTATCTAAGGTAGGAAGATAAGGGTGTCCCAAAGGTTTTTGCACAAACAATACTTACGCTTACCACACCAATTTTATAATAAAAAAGAGGTTGCAGATCAGTACAAGATAGATGTAAATCTATTTAGGCAATGATTGCAGCATCTTTTTAAATACTTTAGATGCCTCTGTCAATCCAATCCGTATACAATCTGCTTGACTAGCCTCTGTATGAGATTGTATTTGATCGTGATTTGTAACAGAATACACCGCTATTAAGTATTTATCAGCATTAGCTTCAATGTAAGGGGTGCCTCTTGCTTGATCAAAATGACAGGGAGACAGACTTGCAATTTTTACGATGAATCGGGCCCCTGAATAATTGTAGGCACCTGCAAGGGAGGCTATTCCATATATTCCCGCTGTACAGTCTCCGTTAGAACATACCCTTTTCTCTAATTGTCCACTGCCTTGAGGACAGTTTTCAGCTTGGTCAATCATATTTTTTGCATGAGGGGTTCCATGGTAAAGGAAGGTTCCAGATGCACCTCCTGTTGATTCAAGGACTTTATCAATACGTGTTGTAAGTGTTTCTTTTTCAGGATGAGTCCAAATCACCTCTATTCGAGGTGTTGGTTTTTGCGTTTGCAATTTCTTTGTTTGAAAAGCGTCGAATCCAGCCTGCAATGCTTCTATCGCAGAAACGGCTACTCGAACTAATTGATTTTGCGTAGGCTGAGCAGCTAATTTTAGATAATGTGGATTTTTAGATAAGTGATCGATCGATTTTTTAAATATATTAGCACTCATTGTATCCTCATTTTTTAATCATTTAAACTGTTATTTAGTCTAATTATAAAATTTTATTGTTAATATAGTGTTAATATTATTAATTAGTTTAATTAACTGCAGTGTATTGAATATTAGTTATATAGAAGTTATTCTTGATATTAGCGGCTATATTTATGCTGTTTTTGAAACGGATTAGAGATGATTTAGTGTATTTTTTTATTTATATGGGTGGTGTTCTTATAGGTTTTTTGATGTAAAAATCTTATAAAGAAAAGGTTAGGGAATGCTTAATAGATTGAGCCTATTTAGTTGGTTTCAATATCGAATCACATGGAAGGAACCGATGAGGTAGCAAGCTTGGATGCAAAGGCGCGCTACCTCCTTCTGATCTGTCTGCAGATGCAATCGATGGCTTAGAGCTAGATGCTATCGTTTTATCTAACAGCCCCTTGGATCTGCAGATGTATGATGTCAGGGTTATTGCGCATCTTTTAAAGAAATAGATCCTTATCTTTGGGATCTGTTTCGGTCATCAGATTTTACCTCTTTTAGTTAAATGAATTGATTTATGAATAATTATAATATATTTTTATGTAATATACATTAATTTATTGTTTTTATTTTATTATGATTTATTTTATAAACTTTAATAGTTTATTGAAAAAATAAAAAAAGAGAAAGGTCTATACATGAATAATATACAACAAAGATTTAGTCAGGCGGACAGCGCGCAGCAATACAATCTTATTAAAGATACATTTACAGGATTTGAAGGGCATTCGATGCCGATGTCTTTTAGAAAACTAATTCAAGTGCAACTCTCTGCTAATACAGTGACAGAGGCGGCTCCACTCGGTGATAATAGAAGCCGGCATATAAAAGCGTTTATGGCAGGTACTGTAGGAGTCGCTTTTACAGCAGTTGCAAGGATTATTAGAATCGCAGTGTTTACAGTATTTTTATTGCCTGCAGTCCTTGTTCGTTTTGCAACAGCTACTCGTTATGGCTTCGAAGGGGCTGTCCCAGAATTATTGAAAAAATATCGTGAAGAATGGGTCGATTTAGCAGTCACTGCTGGCTCTATACCATTAGGATTGGCCAAAACAATGAATCCTACAGCTTTTTCTGAGCAAACAGATCAGCTTACAGAGTATTACTTACAAAGGACTGATAGACGGATTGCATTCGCTGAGGATGAATTAACGGCTCAAAGAGCTTATCAGGCTCAATTAGGGGCAGCAGCTGCTATAAGGAACCAACGTTTAGCTCTTGCCTAAATTGCAAATGGATTCATCTGATGAGGTGGCATCCAAAATTTTTATTGACCTGCTTGATTTGACTTTAAAAGGTAAACGATGAACATAGCTACTGCTCATTCAATAGAGCACCCTGTTGCAGAACCTGGTTTTGCAATTAGGTGCGCTGCACTTACTGCTGTTTTTTTACATGATGATCTCGCCCCATTTGTTAAGGCGAAGATACTCTCGATTATAAATACAGCATTTACTTGCATGCACGAGGGGTTAGGTTATGGAAAAAGTAGCTTATATGAAATGAAGAAATCGTTTGTATTTCTACATACCACAGTTGCTAAAGAAGTGGCGCAGGTGCCTTACCCTTTGGCTACTACCGTGTTCAACGAATCCGCTCAATATCTTTTCGATGGGTGTTATGAAATGGGAAGAGCTGTTCATCTTTTGGATGGGGTAAGAAAAGAGATGGAAGCTACCGTAGAAGTGTTTTTTCGTTATGTATTTCAAGATGTTGTTTCCTATGCTCATTCGGGATTATATCAATTAGCTAGAGGCATTTCTTTTAGCTGCTCTGCTTGCATCGAGACAAGTGTTGTTCCATATCGCGTTTTTCAAGCCACCTTATACGAATCTTTATCTTATACAGGCTCTGGTATAGAGCAGGCTCTGCATGGATGTCGTATTACGCTCCAAGGTCTTCGTCAGGGGGGCTTTGAATCTTATCAGGTAAGTAAAAAAGCAGTTCAAGAGATTGCTTGCTATGGAAAATCAGGTCTTGTTGAGACAGCAAAGGGATGTGTGTTTGTAGCCAGAGCGATTTCTGATGTAGCCTCACTTGCCCTATTTGCACCTGCCCGATCGGTTCTTGAGGAAATGAGTTCGTATTGCGTATCTGGCGCCTATCAAATAGTTCAAGTAGCAGAGCTGCTTGAAAAGAATATTGATGAAGCAACATGTGATTTAAGAGAAGGGGTCCAATCTACTGCACAAGAGTCTGCCAGCTATCTTATGACCACGCTTGCTGAAAGTAAAAAGGGAATGGTATATGGCCTGCAA
This sequence comes from Chlamydia trachomatis, assembly GCA_945875745.1. Lineage (GTDB taxonomy): Bacteria > Chlamydiota > Chlamydiia > Chlamydiales > Rhabdochlamydiaceae > VGMB01. The sequence continues at coordinate 11,142 of CAMCLJ010000028.1, read as the reverse complement.
ATAGCTGATGAAGGGACTGTATACGCCAGAGAGTTGGTTTCTATAACAATAGGTGAATTATTCGCATATAGTATCGAATCAATTCTGCAAACACAGCAGGGGATAAGAGTTGGGATAAAAGAACTGGATGAAGAAACTAAAATTCCAAGAGAAATCATAAGAGATATTCTTTTAGAAATAGGATCTTATACTATTGTAGGTGCTGTCGGGGCTGCCAGAGAAATCAATATAGCCACGGCTTTCATATTAGAGGGTATGTATTATCCTACAGTGGTGATCAATCAAGGGATAAAAGAACTGGTCGAATATAGTCTGTCTGCACGCAGCGAGCTGAGTAAAAGTGGGCAGCTGATTGTTGTAGCACTTTCCGAGGCGTGGCAAGTTCCTGAGCAGATTATTCTGGATATATTTGATGAAAAGATTTCCTATTTACAATCAGCTCAATATGAGCTAGTCCATGCAAGAGATCTCATCACTCAAGATGTAGCAGATGCATGTTATCAAGAAATTATATTTCCTATTCAGCAGAGATTGCTTTATCTAGTAGAAATTGGACGTAGAATTAGAGCTGAAAATAGGCGGCGTAACCAGTTATCCCATGCTGATTAAACGATTTTGATAGTTTTACCACCTCTTTCATAAACAAGAGTCTTTCATTTGCGCAGGCGATCGGTTTTCAATTTGGTAAATTTCCATCTTGTGCACCAAGAAGTGTGTCCAAATCAGATAACATGCTGAATTTAGTATAAGTTTGCAAGACTTCAGACACTTAAAATGCATCACATGTTCATTTGATAACTTATTTTTTGAACGCTATCACGTCTTGCCTAGTCTCTTTTATTTGTTGATAGTCAATTACATGCAAATCTTAAACACTTAATTGAAGGTTTATGAAAAATGAGATTTATGGCTAGTTATAGCAAGTTATTGGTAGTTATATAGTGTTTTTGCTATAACTATGTATAACTTAAGATAACTTGGTGAGATAAAAAATGGATCCGCTCAAAAACCCTTATTCCCCAGGTGCTGGGGCTCCTCCCTCTGAATTAGTGGGTAGGGATCTTGTTCTTATGCAGGCGGAAATCCTTTTAGGTCGGATTAAAAATAATAAATCAGAAAAAAGTTTTTTAATGACTGGACTTCGTGGCGTTGGAAAGACAGTTTTACTTATCGAGATCCAAAAAAAAGCCGAACAGCTTGGATATAAAACAATATTCATTGAAGCCCATGAGGATAAATCTCTTGGGGCTCTATTGGCTCCTTACCTTCGTACTTTATTGTACAGTTTGAATCGAACCATGGGTATTAGTAATAAGGCACAAAGAGCCTTTTCTGTGCTGCGTGGCTTTATAGGCTCTCTTAAAGTTGCTTATGGTGATATCTCGATAGGTCTAGATATTGAACCAGAACTTGGATCTGCTGATAGTGGAGATATCGAGATTGATTTACCTCAACTCTTGGTTGCCGTTGGAGAAGCTGCTTTAGATAGTGAATGCGCCATCTCGATCTTGGTAGATGAAATCCAGTATTTATCAAAAAAGGAGCTTGGAGCATTGATTATGGCAATGCATAAGCTCCAACAAAAGCAACTTCCTGTGCTCCTTATTGCGGCGGGACTTCCAGTGCTAGCAGGACTTGCAGGAGAATCTAAATCTTATGCTGAACGATTGTTTAATTTTCCAAATATTGGGCAGCTGTCAAAAGAGGATGCCTACAAGGCATTAAGAGATCCTGCACTTGCTGCAGGAATTGATTTTGAAGAAAAGGCTCTAGAAAAAATTTATGAGATCACTCATGGTTATCCTTATTTTCTCCAGGAATGGGGATATAAGGCATGGAATAAAGCACAGTCTAATCCCATTACTTATCTTACTGTCAATTTAGCCACAGAAGAGGTTATCAAACAGCTCGACAATAACTTCTTTCGTGTTCGATTTGATCGATTAACGCCAGGAGAAAGGGATTTTTTAAGAACAATGGCAGAACTTGGTGAGGGCCCCTATAAAGCAGGAGATATCGCTGATTTATGTAATGTAAAAGTGTCAGCTTTGAGTTCGACAAGGGCAAATCTTATGAAAAAGGGAATGATTTACAGTCCTTCTTATGGATACATAGCCTTTACTGTCCCTTTATTTGATCAGTTTATGCGAAGGACTATGCCGAATTATTCTTAAAACCTTCAGGAAATGCCTACAAGATCTAAGATTCTTATCCGTTTGGCCCGCATAAAACTAGGAGATTTTGCAGACTGCAGATAAATGGCTTAAGAAATCCCACAGTTAATGTGATCGCTTCTTGCGTCTCGATATCTTCCACAGCCGAAAATAGGCCCGGAAGCATCTGAGCGCATCCAGTCAAAAGTAATGACAGAGAGACGAAAGAAATAAATTTGCAAAGCATAAGCCCCTAAGTTTGAAGTTTAGGTGATCTAGTTCATTGGGTCTTTGGGGTAAATAGGGGCTTTTGAGTCGTTCTAGGAACGTCTGGTAATGCTAATTATGTTATATAAGTCGCTGAAAATCAAAAACTTATGGCTTTACGGTTGGCCCTGAATAAAGCGGTTTTGAAATCACCACGCAGTGCGTGGCAAATCTTTCTACGTCTCTGATTTTTCATTTTTTAAACTCTGAATCGCCTCAATCTCGCGCTTCAATTCAACTTCTAGCTCTTTTTCTGTAGGCAGGTGGAATTGGTATTTGCTTGCAAAAATTTGCTTTACTTTGTTACCTAACGTGTATTTCACCATGGCATCACTTTTCTTGGTTCATAATATCAGGCCAATCGTTGGGTTATCATTGCGAGCAGCGACTTCCTCGTCAAAATAATTCACATATAGCTGCATTTGACCTAAATCAGCAATATCTCGTCCTATGCACCAATATGCCTTAACCATTTCAGTATCGATCGTTCGATAAATCGTCTGCCGCGCTTGGTCAATATAGGCAGAGGCTTTTTGATAGAGAATATCGATATTTGTTACATCTACCGATGCCTAAGCAGGCTTTTTATTTTTTGGTAAAGGCTTCTTTTTCATATTTCGCGAGTATATCAAACAAACTGTAAAGCTGGAAGGGCAGAATGACAAAGAGATTAGGACCTTATCATCCCCTACTTGTGACTAATAATTAAACGGATGGGTTCCTGGAAATCCAGTTGTATGGATTAATGTCCAACTGGACAGCTGTCTTACTTTCTGGCTGGGTTGCTTTATTTCCATACAAACAAGGTCTTAAAGGATGGATGTCAAATATTTTTTATAAAAATGAAGAAAAAAAGATCCTAAACACAAGGGGGTGTATTTAGGATCTTTTAAGCAATTATCGAGTAAAGATTTCTTGTGGCTTAAAGAAAAATGCGATTTCTGTTTTTGCATTCTCTGCGCTATCAGAGCCGTGAACGGCATTTTTATCGATAGAGCGTGCAAAATCTGCGCGGATTGTTCCAGCTTCAGCCTCTTTTGGGTTGGTAGCGCCCATCAGCTTGCGGTTTTGCATAACAGCATCTTGTCCGTGAAGAACAGTGATGAGAACAGGTCCTGAAATCATAAAAGAGACGAGCTCTTGGAAGAAAGGGCGGTGGGCATGGACTGCATAGAAGCCTTTAGCTTGCTCGGAGCTTAGGTGCATCATTTTAGCTCCTACAATTTTTAGACCTGCTTTTTCAAAGCGGGCAAGGATCTCTCCAATATGGTTTGATGCAACGCCGTCTGGCTTAATGATAGATAGTGTTTGTTCTGTAGCCATGTTAAAACTCCTGATATTTTATAGATTCAACACCTGTAAATTATGGGTTTCTGATAGATTTATCTCATTAGAAAAAAAGAAGAGATCGATTTTATGACCTACGGTAACTACCCCGATCACGCTAAAATAAAAAAAATTCTAGTTGTAAAACTCAGGCATCATGGGGATGTACTCCTTACAAGCCCTGTATTTTCTTGTTTAAAACAAGGGCTGCCTGAGGCCTGTATCGATGTCCTGCTCTATAAAGATACCCTACCTATGCTAGAGGGACATCCATCAATTACAAATTTTTTACTCTACGATAGATCGTGGAAAAAGCTGTCTCTATTTTCTCGGATAAAAAAAGAATTATCGCTTCTTTGGCATATCCGTAAAAATAAATATGATCTGGTCATTAACTTAACAGAGGGAGATCGTGGCGCTATTGCAGCGCTGATTTCTGGTAGTCTCTATAAAGTAGGGTTTGATCGCAGAGGAAAAAGGGTGCTGGGACAGAAGAATATCTATTCCCAGACGATCAAACACTGTCCCAACCCCCGACATACAGTCGAAAAACAGCTAGACGCCCTGCGGTGTATCGGTTTATTTCCAAGCATGGAAAATAGGGACTTATTTTTACACGTCCCACAGCAGGCAAGGCTCAATGCTCAAGATATGGTGGCAGAGGGTCCCTATGTTGTAATCCACCCTGTATCGAGATGGAGATTTAAGTGTTTACCTGCACAGACAATAGCCCGTGTGATCAAAGAGCTTGTTGCTCAAGGTAAAAAAGTCGTTTTAACTTCTGGCCCTGATACAGAAGAGAAAAAGATGATCGAAGAGCTCCTCTCTTACGGACCTAAACATGGGGTGATTGACCTCTCTGGTAAGACCACCCTTAAAGAGCTTGCAGCCTTAATCGCAAACAGTCAGCTTCTTCTTTGTGTCGACTCTGTCCCTTTGCACATAGCTTCTGCATTAAAAACTCCTGTGGTAGCTATGTTTGGACCGAGCTCTGAGCTCAATTGGGGCCCGTGGATGCATCCTTTATCGTTGGTATTAACAGAAAAAATGCCATGCCGTCCTTGCTTTAAAGATGGGTGCGCGGGCAGCAAGATGAGTGACTGTCTTTTTTCTATGCAGGTCGGATCGATTCTATCAGCAATAAAAGAATTAGAGAATAAGGCTCTGTAAAGGGTGCTCTTCAATTGCTCTTGCATCGGCCAAGAACAATTGAAGATTTAAAATAATCTTATTTCATATATTTTTAGGTAAATACCATTTAAGGAACATGCCATATGAAAAGATATCACCGCCTATCAGAAGAAGAAAAACGGATCATCCAATATAAGGGTACTGAGCCAGCAGGCTACTCTGATCATGCACATAGAGGGGTCGAGGGGATCTACTTGTGCCGTCAATGTGACGCTGCCTTGTATCTTTCTACCTCTGAATTTTCTGCAGGGTGTGGCTGGCCAAGTTTCGATGATGAAATTGCAGGGGCTATTAAAAGAGAGCTTGATGCCGACGGCAGAAGATGTGAGATCTTATGTAACAGATGCCTCGGGCATTTAGGACATGTCTTTGAAGGGGAAAGGCTCACAGAAAAAAATATCCGCCACTGTGTCAATTCCCTCTCTCTTTCCTTTATTCCGGCAAAGACAGAGCAGGGGTATGACAGAGCCATCTTTGCTGGAGGATGCTTTTGGGGTGTGGAACATCTTTTTCGGAAAGTCCCAGGAGTCATCAGTGTTAGCTCTGGATATATCGGAGGCAGTGTCGTCGATCCAAGCTATGAGGAGGTGTGCAGCGCTCTTACGGGTCATGCAGAAGCAGTAGGGGTGGTCTTTGACCCTACAAAAACTTCCTACCAAGATCTTGCCCGTTATTTTTTTGAAATCCACGATCCGACCCAGGCCGGTGGACAAGGGCCAGATCTCGGTCCTCAGTATCGCTCAGGGATCTACTACTTAAGCAAAGATCAAGAGAGGATCGCTGTAACCTTAAAAGAGGTTCTTATTAAGAAGGGTCTTTCGATTAAGACAGAGATTGTGCCAGCATCAAGATTTTATCCAGCAGAGCCATACCATCAACACTACTACGAAAAAACTGGAAAAGCTCCTTATTGCCATAGATATGTCAAAAGATTTTAAGGGGTGTGGGCAACCTTTAATAGGTTGAGATCAGTGATTTGATCTTTTTCCCCATTTCTTCATATCCAGCCTCTGTTAGGTGGAGCTTGTCTTCCCTGTAGAATGAGGGCTCTGCATTCGATAAGAGGTCATTGACCTCGAGGTAGACAAGATTTGGTGTATCCTTACAAAAGAGCTCGATTTTTTTGTTAGCAGCATCGATCGGATCGGATAACAGTGGTGTCACAGGTGCTTTGTGGATAGAGAGGAAAACAACGTGTGTTTTTGGAAGCCTCTTCCTGATTTTATCAGAGAAGGCTTTAAAATTTTCATAGATGACATCTGGGCTTTTACCAAGGCTTAGGTCGTTGCTTCCTGCATAGTAGACGATGATCTTTGGGCGGTAGGGCAGGATGATCTGATCCATGCGGGTGAGAAGATCTTCTGTGGTAGCCCCTCCAAAAGCTCTCGAGAGAACCTTGCACGGACTCATCTGCGTTTTGAGACTTTTCCACTCAGAGATGACGCTGCCACCAATAAAAAGGGCTTGCCCTTTTTGAGGAGGCATTATTTTGTCCTGGTGTAAATAGACCTGAATTTCTTCTTCAAATCGATTGTTATCTTTGAGCTTTTTGCAAAATGAAGATGGACCCAAAGACCTTGGATGGATCGGAATCGGATTTAAGTTGTATTGCCGGTCGTATAGGTAGGGGTGTCCTTCGGCAATGAGGGCATCACCGAGGGGCTCACCATATGCTAAATGAGCATATAAGAATACAATGAGATAGAACGCAAGGTTCATCACAGTCTCCGATTAAAATTTCACATTAAGGGATGTGGTCTTTAATGTTCAAAAAAAATAGGTGGCAACGACTACTCTCCTTTATAACTGCTTCCATGTAGAGCCGCTAAGAAGTTTTCAGCGGTGATGAGCAGCTCTTTGTCTGCCTGTTTTTTTTGCGCCATCGCGCATAACATCTGCATACGGGGCTGCTTTTCAAAGAAAGAGAGGTTTTTAATCATAAAACGCCAAAATAAACCATCCCACACTTCTGTCCAATCTCCTTTGGGATAATCACTCATTTTAAGTAGATAGTTCGATCCGCTGATATAGGGTTTTGTTGTCATCATCCCTCCATCTGCATATTGACTCATACCATATACATTTGGAACCATAACCCAGTCGTACGCATCGATGAACATCTCCATAAACCAGCGGTAGACATCACCTGGATCAATTTCACATAACAGAAAGAAGTTGCCAAGGACCATCAGCCTTTCTATATGATGGCAGTAGGGATTTTTCTGTAGCTTGTCGATGCAGCAGTCGATCGGAAAAATCCCTGTCGTGCCCGTATATAGGCTCTTAGGCATTTTGTATGTGTGCATAAAGAAGTTTTTCTTTCGCTGCAGCGTCCCTATCTCATGGTATAGTCCTCGGATAAATTCTCTCCAACCGATCACCTGTCTGATAAATCCTTCTAATGAATTCATCGGAATCGTATGGGCAGCTGCATGCTCTAACGCTCCATTTACAACCTCATCAGGGGTCAGAAGCCCTGCATTTAATAAAGGAGACAAAACAGAATGAAATAAATGGCTCTGCTGATACACGATTGCATCTTCGTATAGACCAAAATCTGCAAGCTTATGTTTTAAAAAGTGGTCTAGCCACTTTTTTGCTCCCCTGTGTGTTGTAGGATAAGCAAAGCTCTCTGTCTTTCCAGGGTGGCAGGTAAAATGCTTTTCTACATACTCTACCGACTCTTTTAAATAAGTTGAGCTCGGCAGCTGGCAGGACGCAGGAAACGCAAGGTTTTTCGGCACTTTTTTTCTGTTTTCTGCATCATAACTCCACCTACCTCCTAAAGGTTTGAGCTGATTATCGAGTAAGATATTCATCTCTTTACGTTGATGGATATAAAAAGAATGAAAAAAATAAGACGACTTATTGGGAAACAGATCTTTAAATGTGGAAACAGGCGTTAGAAACCCAGGCGAGGGATAGATATGTAGGGGGATCTTATGATCTTGTGCTATTTTTTTCACCCGTTTTTCTAACACATAATCATCGAATTCCACAACATGGACGGATTGGATTTTATGGTGCTTGAGTATGAGGTTATATCCTTGCTTATGAGACTGAATCTCCTTCCAGTTGATGTAGCATGTTTTATATCCATCCCTTTCTAGCTCGTTGCAAAATTCTTTCATCGAAACACGGTGAAAGACAAGCTTTTGTTTATGAAACAAGGCAGGGTGCTGTTCATCAGAAAAAAACAGAGGGTCTTCAATAAAACAAATTAGCCTCTCTTTGTGTAAGCCAGGATGGTGTCTAAACAAATGATGTGGGTAGATGAATACAGCCTCTTGCACGTTGTTGCTCCATTTTTTGTAAAAGTGTCCAGTTAGATTGTGCAGATCTAGCAAAAAATCGTTAGTTTTTTTACAGGTATTGCCATCTTTTTTTAAAGCTCAAGAACAAAAGCTGGTCTGCCAGCTATCTTTTAAGTCTCTATTAGATGTGGGGCCTTATGTTCTTTTTAGAGTCTAGATTTTTTTAGTCCACCGCTAAAATCAAAAAATATTTGACATACCCCCCCCCCTCAGACTTTATAGAAATATTTTAGTGATAAATAAACTTACAGGTCTTCCTATGCCGCGATCTCACATCTATTCTCTTCTTGCGCTCAGCAGCCTCTATCTTGTCAACCTTGAGGCAGAGACTCCTGCTGAAGAAATCTGTGGCAAAGCCCCAAGGCCTATGCGTATTACCACCCGTCATATCGAAGGTAATGGTATAGGATACAATAGAGGCTATACGACGATCGAAGGGTTTTTAGCTCCGTATCAATACGATCGTTGGCTTCCCTTTGTAGATGTGAGGGGGCATGTACTCAACGACGGGCAGCTGGCCTCGAACGTAGGACTTGGAGTCCGTTATAAAACCGATACTCGGATATGGGGCTTAAACACCTACTACGACTATCGCAATAGCAATCACTACCATTACAACCAAGTAGCCATGGGTCTTGAGTCTCTTGGCAGGCTGTGGGATTTTCGTATCAATGGATATCTGCCGGTGGGCGCTAAAACCAGCCATGCTTATGGATGGACAGATGACACCCTACAAGGGCACTATTGGATGTTAAAGGCCAAACGGGAATTTGCGATGAGGGGTCTCAGTGGTGAGGCAGGCTTCCATGTGGATCACTTCCATAAGTTCCCCCTATATTTTGCAGCAGGCCCCTATTACCTGCAAGGTAAGGGAGATCCTGCATGGGGAGGGCAGATAAGAGCTGCAGTAGAGGTCTCTGAGACCTTACGTCTAGAGGGTAACACCTCTTATGATAATCGGTTTAAATGGATAGGACAGGGACAGATCAGCTTGATCATCCCTCTTGGCCATAAAAAGAAGGTGAAAAAAACAAACCTGCCATGCTCTCGTGTGATGGCTTTAGAGACACGGGCTCTACAAAAAGTCGATCGTTTTGAAATCATCCCGGTAGATACGCAGAAAAGAACAGCAATAGCTGTGGATCCAGCTACTGGAATGCCTTATTTCATCTCTAACGTAGATGCTGGAGGTAATTCTAACGGAACGACAGAGAGTCCCTTTGCTAAATTATCCGATGCTTTAGAACAAATAAGAGGTAAACCTGGGGGTATTGCCTATGTATCTGGAGCAGGCTTTAAGGACGCCTTCGATGCAAATGAAGAGGGGCGAGAGAATGGTTACACTTTGCCTGCAGGAACCCAGCTGCTAGGTGCAGGCAGAGGGCACAGGTTACAAACACAATATGGCCCGCTGGTGCTCGCCGCCCGAGGCAGCAATCCTCAGCTCATCAATTCCAGAACTGATAGACCTCTAGATCCTTCTGTAGTGCTCAATATGGAAGATAATACAAAAATCTCAGCCGCTCTTATCAGTGGAACCGCTGGTATTGGAATCCAAAGTGCAGGTTATGATGGGGCCCAGCAAGTCCAAGGGATACAGATTCAGAACGTAGTGGTAAACCAGATCAATCTAGGTGCTAATACAGGTATCCGTCTTAAAGGAAGCTCCAAGATCAATAAGAGTCTTGTCAATCTCCGCTCATTCAATGATGACGTAACAGGGATTGATTTAGAGGGATCTGGTTCTATCACTAGATCTCTTATCAGAGGACAAACTCTCGCAGGAGCCGTTACAGGGATCCGATCAAGCGGGGTTGATGTCGTAGGTAACCGTGTGAATCTAGAGACTCAGTCGGGATTGGCTTCAGGTATAACCTTGAGTACATCTTCCAGTACGACATTGACTAGTGCCTCTGGTAATAATATCACTGTTTCAGGTGGGGAAGATGTCTATGGGTTAAAAGTTTCCTTTACAGAAGATAATGCCCGTGCCGATATATCACTTAATACGATTAAACTAACAAAAAACGGCAACACTTATGCAACTGGAAATGCTAAAGGGGTGTGGGTAGACAATCCTAGAGATGGTTCAACGGCAATTCTTACTGTCAATAATATCACTATCGATCAAAACATAGGAACTGCATCAGGAGTTTATGTAGATAATACTGGGTCGATGGATTTGCAAATTACAGATAATCCAAACATCCAAGTAGTGAACTTAGGCGATGGGACAAACACAGGAACTGGAATCTATATAAAGCCAACGGGCACATTTACTAATGCCGTGCTCTCAAATAATATTATCAACCTACAAACCTTTGTCAATAGTACCATCAGCCCAACTCCATCCTCAGGGCCTGATGCTTACGGAATAAACGCTCCTGTATCGAGCAATGGATTAACCGTAGACTTCAATACCATCAATATAACCCGTGTGGGGTCCGGCTATCAGGCGGTTGCCGATGGATATGGAATTGCTGTGATATACAATGAGGCAAGCTCCACATCAACTCTTACCAACAATGCAATAACCGTAGCAGGAGACGGTAAATACGCCATTTTAGGAAAAGCATACGGGATACACGTCGACACAAATGATAAGCAATCCTGTACCAATATAGTTGACGGGGGAAGTGTCGATGTGAGCTCTGGTGCCGATGCTATTGGGATCTACGTAGTTCCATCATCTTCAGGGACAACAACAGCCACGATCCAAAATATATCAGCATTAAATGTGAGCTCCAGCGCTGCTGATGCTTATGGTATTCAAGTAGATGATACCACAGGATCAACAGTAGCATTTACATTAGATGGTATTACCACAGCGAATATATCAGGATTCAATAACGCCTATGGGATCGATTTAGGGCTAATTAACTTCGTAGATC